>JANQLA010000472.1 GCA_028280855.1 Melioribacteraceae bacterium | reverse complement strand
GTGCTCTATGAGTACCCCCATAAAACGTTCGAGCGACCCCAGCAAAGCCCTGTGCACCATGAAAGGACGATGCTCTTTACCGTCTTCGCCAATGTATTTCATATCAAATCTTTCGGGCAGGTTAAAGTCGAACTGAATAGTGCTCATTTGCCATTCGCGGTTTAATGCATCGCGTACCTTCAAATCTATTTTCGGTCCGTAAAAAGCGCCGCCGCCTTCATCAAGTTCAAAATCATAACCTTCACGTTCAATTGCTTTTTGCAAAGACGCAATTGCTTTATTCCAAAGTTCGTCTTCGCCAACTGCTTTTTCGGGTTTTGTTGAAAGATAAACTTTTATGTCTTCGAAGCCGAAGGACTTCCACATGTACATACAAAACCGAAGGACTTCAACGACTTCGTCTTCAACCTGTTCCTGTGTGCAGAATATATGAGCGTCGTCTTGTGTAAACCCGCGTACCCGCAACAAACCATGCAGCACCCCGCTCTTTTCATATCGATAAACCGTACCGAGCTCAGCCCACCGCTGTGGTAAATCGCGATACGAGTAAAGCCGTGATTTAAACATCATTATATGAAATGGGCAATTCATCGGGCGGATGTAATATTCCTGTTCGTCAATATCCATAGGTGCGTACATGTTTTCCTGGTAGTTATCCAGGTGTCCGCTAGTTTCCCATAGCCAGCTTTTGCCGATGTGAGGTGAATACAACATCTCGTACCCGTTGTTATAGTGGGCGTCTTTCCAGAATGATTCTATTTCGTGTCGAACGCGCGAACCTTTCGGATGCCAGTAAATCAAGCCGGGACCGGCTTCCTCTTGTATGCTGAAAAGGTCAAGCTGCCTGCCCAATTTTCGGTGATCACGCTTCTTGGCTTCTTCGAGCAGCGCAAGGTGATCTTCGAGCATTTTTTTCTTAGGAAAGGATATCCCGTATATTCGCTGCATGCGTTTATTATTTTCATCACCTCTCCAGTAAGAGCCCGAAACACTAAGCAGCTTAACGTATTTGATCATACCGGTTGAAGGCAGGTGAGGACCTGTGCAAAGATCGGTAAAATCGCCTTCGTCGTAAATGCTAATTACTTCGCTTTCTTCATCCAGCCCATCGATGAGCTCAAGCTTATATTCATCACCCTTGTCGTTAAAGTATTTATTAGCATCAGCCTTTGATAATTCTGTTCGTTTGAATGAATTATTCTGCTGGGCTAGTTCCGTCATACGTTTTTCAATTTTAGGTAAGTCATCCTCTGTAAGATGCGTATTAATATCTATGTCGTAATAGAAACCGTTTTCAATTGCGGGACCTACGCCAAATTTAGCTTCGGGATACATTGACTGAACAGCATGCGCCATTAAATGAGATGACGAATGCCAATAGGTTTCTTTTCCTTCGGGATCTTTAAAAGTAAATAACTGCAGATCTGTATCTTTTCGTAACGATGAATGAAGATCAATGAAGCTTCCGTTCGACTTTGCAACCAGCGCTTCTTTGGCTAATCTTCCTGAAATGGATTCGGCTACCTGGTAAGGTGTAGTTCCGCTCTCGACTTCCTTTACGGAACCGTCGGGTAATGTAATCTTAATATTTTCCATAAGCTCTTTAATGATAAAAAAAATCGGAGCAAGCTCCGGTTTTGTGGGTTCTACAGGATTCCTCCGAAGGAGTCCCTCGGGAGAACCTGTGACCTCTGCACGTCTCAAACTTATAAGACAATGACAAGTGGGTTCTACAGGATTCCTCCAAAGGAGTCCCTTTGGGAGAACCTGTGACCTCTGCACATCTCAAACTTATAAGACAATCACATGTGGGTTCTACAGGATTCGAACCTGTGACCTTCTGCACGTCAAGCAGACACTCTAACCAACTGAGCTAAGAACCCATTTTGATAATGATAACGTGTTGAATCGTGCAGATAATTATACTGCAAAAGCTCAAATAAAATTTGAAAGCCGCACTTACCTGGCTTATAAAGGCAAGCTCGAACTATACATTTACAGAAATTAACTTACAATACGTGTGTACCGAGGGCCGGACTCGAACCGGCACGGGAGCTAACTCCCACTGGATTTTAAGTCCAGTGCGTCTACCAATTCCGCCACCCCGGCCTACAAAGAACATGATTTATAAAAAATCGAGCTACAAATATAAGTTCTCAGGTATATTTAAGCAACAGAATTTAAAGACACGGATTGCACTGATTAACACGGATGATACTAACAACCGCAGATAAATAAAAATATATCTGTGCGAATCCGTTTAACCTGCTTCATCTGCGTGCTATTCTTTTTTGTATTTGCTTTAATTGGTGTTATAAACTAAATTTCGTGTTCGTTTTTTAGGGCTTGTAGCTCAGCTGGTCACCGCGAAGCGGGATCACGCCAGGCGTTGATTAGAGAATCTGACTCATAATCAATTTTACTAGCCACCAATTTTTATTGGGCTTGTAGCTCAGCTGGTTAGAGCATCTGACTCATAATCAGAGGGTCCGGGGTTCGAGTCCCTGCAGGCCCACAAAAACCTCGCATTTGCGGGGTTTTGTGTTTTAAAGCTCAGCATATCATTTTCCATTTTAACATTTATCAATTTATTTAGTACCGGGTCCGGGGTTCTCCAAAATGGATTCCTCCACTGGTTCTTGTATATCGTTGGAAGAGTCCCTGCAGGCCTACAACGGTAACTCGTTATAAAATAATCAGTTAAAGCCTCTGTGAAAAAATTCAGAGAGGCTTTTTTATTTCTAGTGTAACACAAACTGTAACACGAATATTACCAATTCATCTTTGCTTTTTAATCTCTATACTTTCTCAATTTTGCTTGCTATCCAAGATTTAGCCTATGAACACTTTCCAGTTGATTAATTCCTTTTGATTAAAGAATTATTACCCGCAATTTATTATTTTTAATTCCACCAGTATGAGAAGAAAATAATTAATCTGCTTATGGGGATAAATTGGCGGAACTAAGAAAAATTGGTAAAAAAGAATTAAAAAAGGTTCTCCGGGATCATAAAACTTGGATTAAATCTAATCATAAAGAAGGGAAAAAAGCCAATCTCCATCGTACCGATCTCAGTGATGCCAATCTCAGTCTTGAAGAACTCAGTAATGTCAGTCTCTTTCGTAAAGATCTCGTTAGTGCCGATCTCAATTTCCTTGAAGCCGATCTCAGTTTTGCTGATCTCAGTGATGCCGATCTAAGCGGTGCCAGTCTCCGTGGTACCAATCTCATGGCTGCCAATCTCAGTAATGCCAATTTTATTGGTGCCGATCTAACTGGTGCGGATCTCCTCCATGCCAATCTCTGTGATGCCAAACTTAGTTATGCCATTCTCATTGGCGTCAATCTCGAAGATGCTGTTCTCAGTAGTGCTGAACTAAATTTTGCTAATTTAGTGTCAACAAATTTTTCTTCAACATTTTTAGATGCTACAGACTTCAACGATGCTAATTGTAATCGTACAAAATTTTCTGACTTAGACCTCAGTAATGCTGTTGGATTGGATACTATAAAGCATCATGGTCCTAGCTCAATCTCAATCGATACAATTATAAAATCAAAAGGGAAAATTCCTGAGAAGTTCTTAAGAGGCTGCGGAGTCCCTGATGAATGGATAGATTATATTCCATCACTTACAACAGAGGCTATTCAATATTACTCTTGTTTTATAAGTTATTCTCACAAAGATGAAAAATTTGCTCAAAAGCTATATGATGACCTCCAGAATGCCGGTATAAGATGCTGGTTTGCCCCGGAAGAAATGAAAGGAGGAAAAAAGCTCTTTGATCAAATAAGCGATGCTATACGAGTTCAGGATAAGCTATTATTGGTGCTATCGGAAAGTAGTTTAAAAAGTAATTGGGTTGAAACGGAAATACGCAATTGCAGGAAAGAAGAATTAAAAACGGGGCAAAAAAAGTTGTTTCCTATTAGGCTAGTCGATTTCAAAGCAATTGAAGAATGGGAATGTTTTAATGCCGACACAGGAAAAGATTTAGCAGTTGAATTAAGAGAATATTTTATTCCGGATTTTTCGAATTGGACTAATAAGGCTAAATACCAAAAAGCGCTTCAAAGACTAATACAAGACCTTAAATCAGATAAAACAATTGACGAAAAGGAGAAAAGCTAATTGGCTGAATTAAGAAAAATTAGTGAGAATGAATTAAAAAAAATTCTTGAGGATCATAAAACTTGGCTAGAATCAGATGGAGAAAAAGGAGTGCGTGCTGATCTCTCTGATACTAATCTCAGTAATGCAAATCTTAGAGGCGCTAATCTTAGCCATGCCGATCTTAGAAATGTGTATCTCGGTTCCACCTGGATCTCTCATGTCAATCTTAGCATGGCCGATCTTAGCTTTGCCAATTTCATCCTAGTCGACCTAAGACATGCTAATTTAGAAAATGCCAGTTTATTATTCACGAGATTTAGTGACACGAACTTAGAGAACTCGATTTTCTCAGGGGCTAAATGTTTTCGAACAGTATTTGCTGATATAGATCTTAGTAATGTTTTTGGCTTAGAGTATATAAAACATGGTAATACAAGTGTAATATCAATTGATACTCTTACTAAATCTAAGGGTAAAATTCCTGAAAAGTTCTTGAGAGGTTGTGGAGTTCCTAATGAATGGATAGATTATATTCCAGCGCTTACTACTACCTCTATTCAGCATTATTCTTGCTTCATAAGTTATTCCCATAAAGATGAAGAATTTGCCCAAAAATTGTATGATGATTTGCAAAATGCCGGGATAAGATGCTGGTTTGCCCCGGAAGAAATGAAAGGCGGTAAGAAACTCTTTGATCAGATTAGTGATGCAATCCGTGTTCAGGATAAGCTTTTATTGGTGCTATCCGAAAGTAGTTTACAAAGTGAATGGGTAGAAACGGAAATACGAAAATGCAGGAAAGAAGAATTAAAAACAAGTCAACAAAAATTATTTCCGATAACGCTCGTTGATTTCAATGTTATCAAAGAATGGGAGTGCTTTGACGCGGATACGGGTAAAGATTTGGGAGTAGAATTAAGAGAATATTTTATTCCCGATTTTTCTAACTGGACCAATGAGAATGAATATAAGAATTCACTTCAAAGACTGATAAAAGACCTTAAATCTGATATATCCATTGACGAAAAGAAGAATAATTGATTGGCATCATTTTATATTCGTTACAAGGTAAATTATAATATCCTGAAGGATGAATCCCATCGCCACTCATCAGTATTTTGTGATGATTATCAACCGAATTTTTAGATATTGTAATTATAATACAATATATTTCTCCCATATTTAACCATATCTATTAACGATTCAAATTGGAGGTTTACTTAGATGAAAAGATTAACCCGGATAGTTTTGTTTCTATTCATATCGTTACAAATACATTCCCAAACACTTCAAGAAACTTTATCAAATCTTTCTTCAGATGCTTCAAAAAAATACGTTTCTCCGGTTATAAATGCTTTTGGCTCTAACCTCAACTCCGGTTGGGTTACTAAGGTTCCGAGTGATTTTTTAGGATTTAATGTTGATATTCGTTTGATAGGAGTTGGAACTTTCATGGATGATGCCGACCAAACATTTAGTTCGTCGGGAAATTTTAGATACACATCGGAACAAGTTGATGCAATTTTAGCTAACTCCGGTTATTCCGCTTCAGATGCTTTTTACGGCCAAATTAAGAACGAAATTCTTAATACCTCCTGGGATGTTAATTTAAGCGGACCAACAATTACCGGTAGCGAGGATGAATACCTGGAAGTTGAATTCCCCGGAGCCACAATTCAGGGTGAACAAATAGGTAAATACATTACAGAAATTGATGCGGCAAAAGGCTACTTGAATGAATTATCAATTTTGCCGTCTGCTGCCATACAGCTAAATGTTGGTACTGTTTTCGGGACTAATGTTGCTTTTAGATGGATGCCAAGTATCGATATTCAAGAGTTAGGTGAATTTAACTGGATTGGAGCCGGACTCATTCATAACCCGGGCATCTGGTTAAATAATCCTTTACCTGTTGATTTAGCGGTTGGATTCTTTTGGCAGCAATTAGAAGTGGGCGATATCTTCGAAAGCACTGCTACACAATTTGGATTGTATGCCAGTAAAACTTTTGGAAAAGTTATTTTGGTTTCTCCTTATGCAAGTTTAACTACGGAATCGTCCGAAACTTCAGTAACTTATAATTACATCTTCGACACTCCAACGGGAACCGAAACTGCTAAAATAAATTTCGATCTTGAAGGCGAAAATTCTGTTGCGTTTACTATTGGAGCAGCGTTTGAACTTGCTGTTGTGCGATTAAATGTTGACTATAAAATGGCGACTGTTAATACACTCGGCGCCGGATTGTCATTTGGATTCTAAGAATTGATGAATTGGCGGGTGTCGGATATTGAATTATCCGGCACCTTTTATCCACAAACCGCCAAGCCGCGAAGGAATTATTGGTAATGTATTACATATCAAATTTAATTTCGCACTTACAGCGCTTTGGTTCAAAATACTGCTTTTCATTTACCATAGTATTGCGTCTACGACGCTCCTCTTTAAAAATTCTATTATCTGTCTTCAATCGATAAACGTTTCTTGGCTGCTTTTAATTTATTATTCTTTGCGCCTTTGAGTCTTGGCGGTAAAAAGAAGAATTAGCTGCGGAGTCTCCAAGTCGAGAAGAAAAAAATTTGATAATAATTAATTACCGGTCCTTTCGACTCCACTCAAGAAACTGGCTTGGTTCATGTTATTGAACGAAGTCAAGATTACAAAAAATATTTTTTGCACTTTTAGCATACAAGCATTTACCTGAACAAGTCAATCGTATTGTTATACGGTTCCATCCTTAAGCATATATCTAATTTTTGTTCAGCCGCAGATAGCATTCCTTCATCTTTGAATTCCAACCGTTCACTGCCTTAGATACCATTATGCCCTTATGGAAATGAAAGGCGGACAAAAAAATTATTCCCAATAACACTCGTTGATTTCAATGTTATTAAAGAATGGGAGTGCTTTGATGCGGATTCAGGGAAAGATTTGGGAGCTGAGTTGAGAGAATATTTTATACCGGATTTTTCTAACTGGAGTGATGATGATAAATACAATGAAGCACTTCAGAGACTGATAAAGGTTTTAAAATCAGATATACCGATTGATAAAAAAGGCGGCCCCAAAGCTTGAAACCGCCTTTGTGCGGGCCATCTTAGTAACTAAGGTGGGTTTTTGAAAACTAAACTACCCCGATAATTGTATCATTTATATTATCCGGGTTTCCTGAGCTTTCAGCATTTACTAATTATTTCGTAAAAGTCATTAACACCACAGCATACTTGCTTGTTTGATTACCAAAATCCAAAGAACTCATACCCGCTACCAATAAGGAAGGGGAGCTTCCTCCCCCTCAAGCTTCAAAACAAACTAATTAATCACTCAATAAATAAGCGGCATTCAATAAATCCAGTCCCGAAGTTTGAGCTATTGCATCATAGAGCGGAGTTGATGAAGTAGGAGCCCAATAGGCATTAATTTCGCCATCACTGTTTCTCGAATTTTTCCATACATAGTCTGCATTATTTAGAATAAACTGCTTATAAGTTACTGCCTTACTGCGATATGCAATCGGCAAATTATTTGCAAACTCGCCTAAGTAACGCATAAAAATACCTTTAAATTGCTCACTATCGGAACTCAGCACTGGATCATTCTTTTCAACGAGTATCCCTTTTTCTGTAAAATAACTACCTTCTTTTATAACGGCGTCAGCAATTTTAATACCCTGCTCAATATATTTTTGATCACTTGTTAAAAAAGATAGATGAAGAAGACCGCCTAAAATGACTCCCTGATTGTATGTGTAAAGATTTGTTTCGTTCGTAGTTCCACAAGGCACACCGTCGTCTTTCATCTTATTCAAACCATCAATTACAAGATTACCAGGGGTAATCATTCCCGAGGCTAAAAACCAATCCGCACCTTTCTTTGCCCAATTAAGGTAAAATGCTTGTTCATCAGGTTTTTTCAATTTTTCCATTGCTTTAGACAGCATTGTTGCCAGCATAATAAATAATTCGTTTGTAATAGCGTTTTTGTAATTTTTATCTTCTCTCCACCAAACACCGCCCCCGCACCACCTGTCATCCCAATAATTTAAGATATCCGCGAATATCAACTTTGCGCGATCTAAAGATAATTTATTACCCTGCAATTGGTAATCTTTCATATACGCAATACCTGCCCACCCCTTATCATCATTACCATTAACAATAAGTGTAACGATTAAATCCAGCACCCCGTCCGCAGTTAGAGAATCAATTTCTTTTAAATAAGTATAATCAGTACTAATACGGGTGTAATCGAGTATCGCTTCGTAAGTATTGAAAGTATTCCAGACATTGCTGACACCAATAAAAGGCTCCCAAAGATTTTTTATAAATTTTTTTGAACGCCATTTATCCAGCAGTACACTTAGTGTTTTATCGGCATGTTCCTCATATTTGCTCCATAAGTTTTCTGCACCGGCAAGATAAATCCCGGAATCGTCACCATGCCACGCCATGTATAATGTTCCGTCCAGTCCAGTAAGGGCCGGCGAATTTGAAACGTCATCATAGTCAGTAGCTCTTTCCGTGATCGACCAATTTGTATCATCATAACTGGAAAAATAGAGTCCATCATCATCGCCATGCCAAGCCATATATAATCTTTTCTTTGATTTTGCGAGTGTCGGTGAATCTGAAATGCCATGCTTTTCAATATCAACGGAGTTTATTTGCCACTCACCAGACTTTTCTAAATTTGCCAGGTAAATATCGTCGTCGTTTCTCCAGGCCATATACAATTTTTCATTAAATTCTGAAAGTGACGGCGAATGCGAAATTTCATATTTTGTATCGAAAGGTAGTTCCTCCCAACCGGGGCCTATAAACCGGGCAATCCCAATAGTGTGATCCCGCTTGTGCCACGCCATAAATAATGCCTTATCAAAAACTGCAAGCGCCGGTGAATGGGAAATTTTAAAGGCGCAGTACATTTCCTGCCAGCCATTACTCGTAAACTGGGCAGTTTTCAGTTTATCATCATCGCTATGCCACGCCAAATACAATATTTTACCTGCGGCTGCAAGGGCCGGCGAATTGTCCGAAATTTTATAAGGATTATCATCATTTGGAATAGCATTTTGGAACGTCCAT
>JANQLA010000125.1 GCA_028280855.1 Melioribacteraceae bacterium | reverse complement strand
AATTGGGTACGATCCTAAAAATAGTTGTATACCGCTACGGAGCGATGCCGCGATAAATCCAAGCGCAACAGCTTCATTACCAGAAACATTCCTGTAAGTTCCTTTGGGCAGCTTAGCAGGCTTAACCTCATAACGCGTTGTAACCATTTCGGTTGTTTCACCGTAATAATATCCTGATTTCAACGCCTTTGTGTTTGCTTCGAGAACAGCGGGTTTATTTTTGAACTTTGTTTTCAGCCAATTCAATGTAATATCTATCGGACGGTTATACATCCAGTACATTAAACCAAGTGCAAAGAAATTTTTGCATTTTTCTTTATCCTTTGGTGAAAGTTCAATGTCTTCCAGCGCGCTCATTGTAAGCCGCGTTAACTGTACAGGAATAATATTGTAACTGGAAAGACTTCCATCTTCCAAAGGATTAGTCTCGTATTTCGCCTGCTTCAAATTCTTCGCTTCAAATGTATCGGTGTTAACCACAATTGTAGCGTGTGGCTTTAAGTCTTTTAAATTTACTTTTAGCGCAGCGGGGTTCATCGCAACCAATACATCAGGTTCATCACCCGGGGTCGCAATATCGCTGCTGCTAAAGTGTAACTGGAATCCGCTAACACCAGCCAGCGAACCGGCGGGGGCTCGTATCTCAGCCGGGAAATCCGGTAAGGTGCTTAAATCGTTACCAACAACTGCAGTAGTATCGGTAAACTGTGTACCTGTCAACTGCATACCGTCGCCGGAGTCTCCGGCGAACCTGACTGTTACGTCCTCAACTACTTGTACTGATTTTGCCATAATGTTACTCTTTAATATATAGTTTAGATAAAATTTATTAGTTTACAACTGATATTATATCCAAAAATTCATCAGCATTTACGAAACCTGTTATGCGCTTCAGTTCTTCTCCTTTCGAATTAATCAATAACACGGTAGGCATGCCAACGATATCAAACTTATTACGAATCCTTTCTGTTTCTTCCGACATTGTTTTTGTCATATCAACTTTTATATTAACAAACTCTTTCGACTTTTCGATTACACGTTCATCTGAAAAGGTAAACGCATCTAACTCTTTGCATGGAATACACCAATCTGCATAAAAATCTATTATCATGGGTTGATTTGCATCAATTGCTTCTTCATATAATGAATCGGAATATTTATTCCAGTCAGGGGAGGGTTTTTCGCTAGGATATAAAACGTAAGATGCCAAAGCAATAACACCTATCGAAAAAGCAAACTTAAAAATTCTGAATCCCGCTACATCGTTACCCATTTTATCAACAAATAGTAAATAAGTTGCCGCAATAATCATAAATATTGGAAGCAGGTAATGATTTATTGCGTCAGGCAAAATTGGCCCGAGAAAATAGATAGCCATTCCAACCAATAGGAAACCGAAAATATGTTTAACACCTTCCATCCAAAATCCAGCCCTGGGGAGTGTTTTTATTTTACCTGAGAACATTGCTAATACAAGGTATGGCGAGCCGAGTCCGATTGCCAAAAAGAAAAACATCAGGAATCCGTACAGTACATCGCCCCTGGAAGCAACTACTGTAAGAAGGCCAATAACAAATGGCCCGATGCAAGGTGCGGCAACAATACCCAATGTTAATCCCATAAAGAACGAGCCAAGTAAGCCTGATTTTGCACCACCCGCTTTTGCAACAAGCGAATCAGGCAATTTAAATTCGTACACACCAAACATGCTAAGAGACAATGCAACGAGGATTACGGCAATTGCAATTATCACAACCGGGTTTTGCAAAAGCGTTCCGAAAACTGCACCGCTTAATGATGTAACTACTCCAATTATTGAATATGTAAGCGCCATGCCCAAAACATATACTGATCCAAGAATAAACAACCTGCTTGTTTTACCTTCGGCCTGACCCCCAAAGTAACCTATGGTTATTGGAATAAGAGGATACACGCACGGAGTCAAATTGAGCGCAAGCCCGCCGAGAAAAACAATAATAATGCCTAGAAGAAATCCACTGGACTCAAGTGCAACTGCTACAGAATCATCTTCCGAAGCTTTATCCGCTATACCTTTTTCTGAAAGTTCTGCGAACAATTCAGCATTAATACTTTTAATCGGTTCATTCAAAGAGACTATCTTTATAGAGGATTCATTTTCCGCTGTATTTGGCGGAAGACACGATTCATTATTGCATGCCTGGTAATTCAATTGTATTAGGAAGGAAGTTTCCCCTAGTTCAAAATCAGACGGAATTACTAAATCGGCATAAATAAACTGCTCACCTTCGAATACTGAAACCGGAGTATCGGAGAATGCAAGGTCTATATCTTTTGCAACCGGATAACGAATGTTGTTGAGGGACAAGCCATAATCCGATTTAATTACAAGTTCAGTTGGAATTAAGAACTCATCATTCGGTGAGTTCGAATTTATGTGCCATGTCTCATCTATAATAACTTTTACCGCAATCTTAATTGTAGAGCCGGGGTATGCATTTGCTTGCGAGTTCATTACTTCAATGCGCGTAGTCTCCTGCCCAAATTGGGCGGAAATAATACTTGAAAAAAATAATAGTAGTAATGTTTTAATCAATTTCATTATAACCTCGTTTGCCTATCGTTCCCAATTCTGAACAATTGGAAATCTCCGCCCGTAACCAAAAGCCTTTTTAGTTACCCTTAACGCGGGTGCCGCCTGCTTTCGTTTGAATTCGTTTTTATCTACCAACTTCAATACTTTTCGAACAATTTGTTCATTGCCAAGTTTTTCAACTATTTCATTTATCTCTTTGTATTCTTCCAGATACATTAATAAAATTTTGTCCAACAAATCGTAGGGTGGAAGACTATCTTCATCTTTTTGATCAGGACGAAGTTCAGCCGACGGCGCCTTATCAATTATATTCTGCGGAATGATTTCTTTATCACGATTTAAATAACGGGCAACCTGGTAAACTTCGGTTTTATATAAATCGGCAATTACAGCCAATGCACCGCACATATCCCCGTACAAAGTCGCGTAACCAACAGCCATCTCCGATTTATTACCTGTAGTGCAAAGCATATAATTATGTTTATTAGATAAAGCCATCAAATACAAACCGCGAATCCTCGACTGCAAATTCTCTTCCGTTATATCTTCAGACAGTCCATTAAATGAAGGGTTTAATACTTCTTTCACCTTTTCAAATACAGGTTGAATTGGAATTAATTCGGATGAAATTTCCAAATTGCTGATCAGATCTTTCGAGTCGGAAATACTTCCTTCGCTTGAATATTCGGACGGCATTAAAACAACGTGCACATTATCGTTTCCAAAAGCCTTTACCGCAATGTAAGTAACAAGCGCCGAGTCAATTCCGCCGCTTAAGCCTATTAGAGCTTTCTTGAAACCGGATTTATCCGCATAATCTTTTAGTCCCGATACCAAGGCGTTAATAACTTCTTTTTCATAACAACCTTCAACATTAGTTATTTCGTCGAGTTTTTCGGACGTATCGAAAATAAGATAATCTTCAGCATACTTAGCACCCATCTTTTGTAGAACTCCGCCACTGTTAAAGCACATGCTCGCACCGTCGAAAATTAAATCGGTTTGGGCGCCTGTGCAGCAAACATATGCCAGCGGAACTTTATCTGTTTTTGTTAATACGGAAAGCATTTCCTTTCGTTCTTCTCTTCGCCCAAAGGCATAAGGGCTAGCTGAAATATTGATGAGTAAAGAAGCGCCGGAGTCAACCAGGCACTGAACAGGATCACGCTCATATAACCTGTGTTTCCAATAGTCGGCATCATTCCAAATGTCTTCGCAAATTGAGATGCCTAACTTTTCCCCTCTAAATTCATGTACACGATTTTCTTTTGCTGCCTCAAAGTATCTTACTTCGTCGAAGACATCATAGTTAGGAAGCAATGTTTTGTGCTGAACGAACTGTACTTTTGAATCGTAACATAAAACCGCAGAATTATAGACACCGCGACCAACGCTTTCGTACTCCTCAACTATCGAACCGAAAATCAGGCCAACACTGCCGGTAAGTGATGCCAATTCTTCTGAGGCTTGATTTATTTTGTCTCGAAATTCCTGTTTTTCAACAAGGTCTAGTGGGTGGTATCCACAGATTGCTAATTCGGGGAAAATTACGAGGTCTACTTTATCTTTAATGCCTTTTAAGTAACCCTCTTTTATCTTTATTTTATTGCCCTCAATATCCCCTATAATAGGGTTTATTTGACAAAGGGCGATCTTCATTTCAGTGCCGAATATTAATATTAAATTAATAATGAAACATAAATAAGATATCCTGTTTAAGCAAAATAATTGTTTCCAATTCGTAATTATTTAAACCTCCGGCGAGGAATACTCAGCCAAACGCGTTTGAAAACGCCAGCATAAACCTTTTTAAGAGTCCGACGTCTAAAACCTAAATTTTACGGTGAGAAATGGAAGAGAAGCTTTATAGATCAAGAAAGCGAAGGGTAATAGGAGGTGTAGCTGCAGGGCTTGGCGAATACTTTAACCTGGATCCAATACTAGTTAGAGTAATACTTATAATCATCTCCCTTATCAATGGAATAGGGATCATTCTGTACATAATATTATGGATAATTATTCCTGAAGAACCGTGGGAAATGGCTTATGACTTCGGGAACAAGGGTGCAACTGCAACCGGCAGCGTTAAAGATAAAAGTGATGATTCTAAGAATCCCGAAACAAATACCGCAGATGTTAATTTTGAAGATTTGAATACAAAAACTGATCAGAAGAAATCTAATACCGGTCGTACTGTATTTGGAATAATTTTGATTGGAGCTGGCTTATTATTTCTAGTCGATAACATTTTCCCATATTTCGATTTTGAAGATTTTCTCCCCCTTGCGCTAATTGCAGGCGGTATTGCGCTGATCATTAATTCAATAAGAAAATAAATTACTAAAATGAAAACCGGACAAATATTTTGGGGTGTTTTCTTCCTGACAATCGGTTCGCTTATTCTTTTGCACCGTTACGATGTTGTAGAATTTAGCTGGAATTATATCTGGGAGTATTGGCCTCTTTTGTTGATCTTTATCGGGTTGTCTATTATAGTTAAAGACACCAAGCTCAAACCTGTGATTACAATTATAATTGCGTTAACTGTTGGAGGATTAGTTTATGGAACTATTTATAATATTGTTGATGACGTTGATGATCATATCTCATGGAGTGAAGACGACTACGAGGTACGCACGTATTCGGAAGAATACAACCGGGAAATTGAAAAGGCAAAGTTAACGCTTTCTGCGGGCGTGGGCTCTTTTTCGGTTAAGGGCACAACATCAAAGCTTTTTAAAGGCATATCGAAAGGAAATGTAAAGGACTACTCGGTACGCTCCCGGAACCGGGAAAATAAGGCGTTTGTAAATATCGAAATGGAACACGCCAATTTTATTATACTTGACGGGAACCTCCGTAACCGTATGGAACTGCGACTTAATCGAAACCCGGTTT
The DNA here is from genome assembly GCA_028280855.1 of Melioribacteraceae bacterium. Classification (GTDB taxonomy): domain Bacteria; phylum Bacteroidota; class Ignavibacteria; order Ignavibacteriales; family Melioribacteraceae; genus PGYT01. Next base: position 251 of record JANQLA010000125.1, on the reverse strand, counting down.
GGGACATTGATATTAATGTTGGAGCGGCGAAATCATATTTTGATTTGTCAGATTTCAAAGTAGAAAAAGTAGAATTGAATATGGGGGCCGCGAACACAAAAATTAAGCTTGGCGATAAATACTTAAACACGGATTTACATGTTGAGATGGGCGCTGCAGCTCTTGAAATTATGGTACCAAAAGAAGCGGGGTGTGTTTTCCGGGGTGACATGGTACTGGTAGCAAAAGACTTACCTGGCTTTACAAAACTT
>JANQLA010000095.1 GCA_028280855.1 Melioribacteraceae bacterium | reverse complement strand
GGCCGGATGGCAGGAGTTTGTTTTCAACGGGCGCGATATGTTTGGAAATGTATTATCTAGTGGAATTTATTTCGTACAATTCTCCGTTAACAAGAAACCCGTTAACACAATTCAAATAAACCTTCTCAAATAATCGCCTCTCCTTCCTTGGGTGCTAAGATCGGGGCAATCCTCGCTCCGGTCTTAATAAATTATTAAGTATTATTAGTTCATTGACTAATATTAGTAAATGAGCTAATTTGCAAATGTGGGATCTACAACTAATTTGAAAACTGTATAATCGCTTGCGGACAGTACATTATTGTATGAGAGCGGTATAACGTATAAAGATTACTTGTTTACAATAAAACTCTATTGGATATAAGGCTGTGCAGAATTACCCAAGACCTTTTACTCCATCCCAAAATAAAAATTAAACTCAGAGAGAATTTTCTTTAGTAGTATATAAATGCTGCTGGAAAAGTAAACAAATAGAATTAACGTGCAACACCTCGGAATTGTAAAATTTTAAAAAGAGTTGTTATAACAAAGCAGTCTATTTAGCATGTGCTATTACAAGCAAATAAACATAATTATCAGAGGAGCTGGAAAAATGAAAAAAAAGTTGGTTTTTATTCTTAAGGCTGTACAATTCAACTTAATGGTCTTGTTGCTGAATTTTAGTTATGCTGCAACCGGTGACTCCATTGGAAACGCGGAACTAATTGAGGTAGGTCCAAGTGATACTTACACCAAAGCCGCTTTTAATCCGGCAATAAACAATTTTTCGCAATATCAAATACCCCACTGTTCAGAAGTTACTTTGGATGGTCATTGGTTTAAATTTACCTGTTTCAGCTCTGGTAATATTGATATAGCATTTGATGATCCGGAAACGGTTGAGGCGCTTCAAGTTTATACATCAAGCGCCGGGTTGAATGCTACACAGGCTTCGGAATTAACAAGGCACCCTTCTGTTGCTTGCTTAAATACAACGCAGATTAGTGGATTAGCCGTGACGGCCGGAACTTCCTACTATTTATTTTTCTATAATGGCGGAGTGCCGGAGCCCCCTTCATTTACCCTATCCGTAACTACTGATGCTAATGCTGCTCTCCCAGTGGAATTAACTTATTTTTCAGCCACTTCAAGTAATTCTAAAGTTACGCTTGAATGGCAGACAACAACAGAAGTAAATAATTACGGATTTGAAATAGAAAGGCAGCAATCAGAAAACGGAACACTGAACTCAGAATGGGAAACAATTGGTTTTGTGCAGGGGCATGGCAACAGCAACTCGCCAAAAGAATATTCATTTGTTGATACCCGCCCCTTTGGCGAAAATCCTCCAGGCGGCCAATTGGAATACAGGCTAAAACAGGTTGACACAGACGGAACTTTTGAATACTACACAATTACAGTAGAAACAGATTACACGATTACTAGTGTTAATGATAATGAAATACCGAAAGATTATGAATTGAACCAAAACTATCCAAACCCGTTTAATCCGAGCACTACTATCACTTATAGCATAATCGAAAATACCAACGTAAAAATTTCCATCTATAACCCGGACGGTAAAATTATAAACGAATTAATTAATGAATATAAATCACCGGGCAATTACTCGATTATCTGGAACGGGAAAAATGCAAGCAACAATGATGTAGCCTCGGGAGTATATTTTTACAGGCTGATTGCTGGAAATTCGGATATCTCGAAAAAGATGATTTTAATTAGATAGATACTACACAACAACTATCTTGCAATTCTAAGGAGGGCTTATGTTAAAAATTAAGTCGATAATAATACTGTTGATTTTATTATTGTCCACCAATTACTCGCAGCAGCAGACTATTGAATATGGTTCTACTTATGGAGATGACGCTGCCAAGGTATTTGGCGGTGCAGATTTCAACGCCGCTATTGTTTGGGATTTTGGCGCTACAACGGTATATCTCGAGAGACTTGAAATTATGTTAGATGAAATAGAAAGCAACGTGGCTTGGCGAGTTACGGATGCAAGCAGCGGCACACCTTCTTTTACTACTTTGGGAACTCTTTCAGGTACGTTTAATAGTCTTGAAGATGCATTCACAACTGTTACAATTAATAACGGAACTCCTATTACTGGAAAAGTAGCATTTATGGTCGATATTGCAATTACCAATAATATTTACATTGATGAAGATGTGACTGATAGCGATGGCGATTGGATGTATTTTAGCGGGAGCTGGCAGCATATGACTGACTTTGGATCGAATTCGGTATATGCAATCAGAGCAATTGTTAATACCGTTGATCCGACACCCGTTGAATTAACTGAATTTACTGCTTCAATGGAAGACGGTCAAGTATTTTTGAAATGGAAAACAGCTACCGAAGTAAATAATTACGGATTCGAAATAGAGAGGGCTTCGACTCCGCTCAGCCCACCAGATTCCCCAGAGGAGACAACGGGATGGGAAAAGATTGGCTTTGTTTTGGGGCATGGAAACAGTAACTCACCAAAAAAATATTCATTTGTTGATGCCAACCCCTTTGGGGAAAATCCTCCCGGCGGCCTGTTGGAATACAGGCTAAAACAGATTGATACTGACGGAACATTTGAGTACTACACAATTACTACAGAAATAAATTATGCGATTACTAGTGTCAATGATAATGAAATACCGAAAAATTATGAATTGAATCAAAACTATCCAAACCCGTTTAATCCGAGCACAAATATCACTTATAGCATAATCGAAAATACCAACGTAAAAATTACTATCTACAACTCCGACGGTAAAGTTATAAACGAATTAATTAATGAACATAAATCACCTGGTAATTATTCAGTTACGTGGAACGGGAAAAATGCAAAAGATAATGATGTCGCCTCGGGTGTATATTTTTACAGGCTGATTGCTGGAAATTCGGATATCTCGAAAAAGATGATTCTTTTAAGGTAACTCTGCGACATTTATTATTGCCGGGTTAATTTTAAATCCGGCTATATCTAAAATGATCTATTCCTTCAAGGCACTAGAGACCGGGGCAATTGCAGCTCCGGTCTTTTTTAATAATTTAGACAGCATATGTATTTATTCAAAAAATGGTCTTCCAACTTTCAATCCTTCAACCATGGGGGGATAGGTTAGAAGGGAATCACCCTTATGAGACGACCACAAAGTAAACAGGTGACCTAGCATTTTAGGTTCATACTTAAGCAGGCTATAGTACATCAGGTTTCCCGTATTCTCAACGGACCTCCAGCTTGTTGGCAGTACTCTAAATCCTTTACCCATAAACATAGGAATAGAGGCAAACTCGTTAGTTTCCAAATCCGGGTATTCATCAAATGTACCGTAGTGCCAGTCGCAAATAATAATATCTTTCGGAATCATATCAATTGCCGGCGCAGTTCCGTTTGCCGAGGCTTCCCATTCTCCGTATCTAATTTCTTCGTTGTCTATAAGCCTGTCGCCCCACATCAACATTTCCACGCCTTTCTCTTTAACTAGATGATTGTAGAGATCATTTACAGCTTTAGCATATAACACGGCGGGGTCTTGCCCAAAAGTTGAAGGCGAATGTTCGGAACCCAAAAGGAATACTTCGTCCATTCCAACATGCAAAGCTTTAGCGTCGAATGCGTCAATAATTTCATCAATTAGTGGTAAAACCGTTTCAAGGACTTTCGGGTTAGTTACATCCCATTCACGGCAGTAGATCCCTTCGTTGTTTGGAAAGGCGTTCGGTGTAAGATCGAATTCGGGATAAACTTCTAATAGCTTCCACGTATCTCCCGCCCATGATTGATGGCCCACACATTGGAATAGAGGAATAATATCAATGCTATTTTCTTTACAAACGTTAGTTAAATATTGCGCCCCTTCTACGGTGATAGTACTGTCTGTTTGCCTAAGTTCCGGGTGAGATTCGAATGTAAAGTGGTAATCTACTTCAAGAATTATTTTGTTGATGCCCATCTCCGCCAGCACAGGAATATTACCTGCCAACATCTTTAAGTCTTTATCAGTATTGTAGTGAAGTAAATGAACAGCGCGCCATTTAAGTTTTGCATCTCCATCAATATTATCCCATTTGTTGGGCGCATCATAATCAATAACGTTGTATCCGGAACAGCTGTATAGCAGAGAACAGATTGCTATAACTAATACTATTTGTTTCTTATTCATTTCCTTGTTTTCCTTATTTGTTTGAATCCGCAGATAAATCTACCTTCGACAAAACATAGAAGGCTAATAACTTTTATTCGCAATCAACTTTTGATACTGAATATTGATAGTCATTTTAAATAGTTTTATTGCTATTACATTAATACACTTATATTAACGCATTGCCCTTTATCGGCAATGGAAACAGGACCATCAACTAGTTCACCGTCAACATGAATACTTTTAACTCCTTTTTGAGAACCATCAGGATTGCTGACTTTAATATTGTATGTAGCTCCTCTCCATATCCTGGTAACTTCGAACTCTTTCCAGTCCGAAGGTATGCAAGGATCAATTACAAGTCCGTTATATGTCGGTTTTATTCCAAGTATATGTTTTGTAGCTGCTGTATAAAACCAGGAGGCCGTTCCGGTTAACCAGGGATGACGGGCGCGTCCGTGAGCTGTGTGATCTCTACCCATAATAAACTGGCAATACGAATAAGGCTCCGCCTGCCTTGTTTCAATTATATCGTTTTGGTTATAAGGTAGAATAGCATCGTAAAATTTAATAGCACGATCTCCACGACCAAGTTTACACTCTGCTATTACCGCCCATGGATTAGGATGACTAAAAATCGATGCATTTTCTTTAATGCCTTTATATACCCTTGTTACATAGCCAATTTCATCATCCGGTTTTGAATATGCAGGCCATAGTAGATGCAAACCGTATTTGGAGAATAAAAATTTATCTACCGCATCCATAGCTTTAACAGCTCTTGCTTCAGAAGCAACACCGGATAAAACAGCCCATGTTTGTGCATTGAGAAATACTTTCCCTTCTTCCGAAGCATTGGTCCCGATTTTTTTACCTGATTTGGTAAAGCCCCGCAGATACCATTCACCATCCCACAAAACTTTTTCACAAGAAACTTTTACTTTCTCTGCTATAGCGGAATACTTTTTAACATCATCATCCCGGTTTAATTGTTGCGCTGTATTAATAAATATGTTGATAGCCCAATAATGCATAAAAGAAACCATTGAGCTTTCACCGCCACCGAGATTAAGGCAGTCATTCCAGTCGGCGCGTAAGCCCTGGCAGATGCCTGATTGTCCAACATATTTAGCGGAGAAGTCAAGAATTTTACACAAGTGTTCGTAAACCGTTGCTTCTCCTTTATCTGCATAGGGAACAACTTCGTTAAAGAAATCTATTTCACCGTTTTCTTCAACCCATTCGCAGATTGATGCAACAAGCCAGATTGCATCATCCGAACAAACATCTTCCATTCCATGAACTATATCAGAGACATTGGGAGTCGGCACGACTGTAGGCAGTTTTACGCCGGGTAGTTTATTCTCTTCAGGTTTGAATACCTCCGGGTCAAAAAGGTGTAATCCGTAACCAGCGCTGGTGTGACCCATAAGCAGTTCTACTATACGTTCTTTAGTTTTTTTCGGGTTTGAGTGCACAACTCCCATAATGTCTTGCGAAGTGTCCCGGTACCCAATTCCTACTCTTCCGCCGGTTTCAATAAATGATCCGAATCTTGACCACACTACGCAGGTTTCTGCCTGGTAAAGCGTCCACGTGTTTATCATTGAATTAAAACCTTTGCTTGGAGTTTTGCATTGGAATTTACCGGTTTTATTTGACCAGTAGTTTTTTAACTTTTCGAATTCATTGTCGACTGTAGCTAAATTGGAATACTTTGCTTTTATTGGTTTTCCGTTTTCTTCGCGCGATCCAACACCAAGCATAAATATTAGCCTGGAGGTTTGACCCGGTTCAAGTATAATTTTTTTGTGAAGTGAACCGCAGTGATTACCACCTAGTTCCGTGCTATTCGAGCAGACACCGTTCTCAACCGCTAGTGGGTTTGATTCTGTTCTGTAGCCACCGATAAATGTATCGCGAACGCAATCATAACTGTCCGGTTCGAAGCTGGATGTAAAAAAATGGTGTGTCCATGGTTCATAGAAGAAATCATATTCAATTATTCCGTCTTCGTAGCTAGAACCACTTGCATATAAACTCATCTGGAAGTTTTGGTTGTCGATTTCAACATGATGAAACGAAAATTCAACGTATGAGAAAATACTCAGGTTTCTTCGTCTTTCACTTTTATTGGTAATGTTAACATCCCATAGCTCAACATTATCGTCAAGTGGTATAAAGAGAAGTTGCTCTGCTTCAATATCATTGTAGTTACATTGAAACTTTGTGTACGATAATCCGTGGCGGCAAACATATTTGGCTTTGCTAAAATCCTTTCCAACAGGCTGCCAGGAAATTGACCAAAACTCACCTGTGTCGTCGTCGCGTATATAAACGTAATGCCCGGGCCTATCTAGAGGAATTGCATTCGGTCGAAATCTCGTTACCCTGCCATGCTCGGTAGATTTATGAAAAGTATACCCGCCGGCATTATGCGAAATGACCGTGCAAAGTTCTTTTACGCCCAAATAATTTGTCCAAGATACGGGAACGTCTGGCCTGTTGATTACATATTCTTTCTTCTGATCATCAAAAAAACCATATTTCATATTCACACCGGGTAATATTAAATTATTGACTAATCTTTAAAACGATCCAAGGGTATTTCTGTAGTTGAAGGAGCTTCGTTAAACGGCACAAACCAGGCAACTAAAAATGAAGGTATAGTTGCAATAATAACCCATACGAAAAAGTTTTGGTATCCAAGGTAATCACTTACAAATCCACTGATCATTGAAGGAATCATAAAACCCAGGTTCATAATCGCAGTGGCAAAAGCGTAGTGGGCCATCTTATAAGGACCGGGTGCAATCTGCTGCATCATAAAAAGAATTACACCGACAAATCCAAAACCATATCCAAACCATTCAAAAGAAATGGCGGTACATATAATGGAAAAATTTTCAGGTAATGTAAAAGCAAGGTAGGTGTATACTAAATCAGGAACGTTGAATATAATAGCCAAAATGAAAATCGATTTTTTTAATCCTCTTTTTGCAACAAAATATCCGCCGGCAATTGAACCAAGCACAAACGCTGCGGCGCCGAATATTCCGTATGCTATACCAATATCAGAGGTTAGTAAACCGAGCCCGTTGTTTTCTCTTGCAGCGCGCATAAACAGCGGAACTATCTTAGTTAATTGTCCTTCGGCTGTTCTGAAAAGAATAATAAAAGCAAGTCCCCAAAGAATGTTTTTTTTACTGAAGAATGATTTTACAACCTTTGCAAAAGTAGTGAATGCTTCGTTTGCACTATTTACGGAAGCTGATGTTCCCCCGGTGGGCAGCACTTTAAAGTGATACAGCGCCATTAAAAATAGTATAGCTCCAAATAAGCCCATTACAATCATCCACGCTTCAACCACACCTATTGACAGCTCTAACACACCTGCAATATAGACCAGCGCTCCTTGTGACAAAACTTTTGCAACATTATAAAACGCACCTTGCCAGCCAACATATTCAGCCTGCTCGCGTGAACTTAAGCTGTTGATGTAAACCCCGTCGGCGGCTATATCATGCGTTGCAGAATTAAAAGCTATAATTACAAACATTACCAGCGAGTATTGCAAAAATCCATCGAGAGGAAGTGTAAGCGCTAAAATACCGAATGCTGCTCCGCCAATAAATTGTGTTGCTACAACGAAGTGTTTCTTGGTTTTGAACATCTCTAATAAAGGTCCCCAGAGAGGTTTTAATGTCCACGGCCACATTATCAGCGTTGTAAAAAAAGCAATTTCAGAGTCGCTTAAGCCGAGACTTTTATACATAAGCACGGAAACAACAGAAGTTGCAACAAACGGAAGTCCTTCTGAAAAGTATAGTGTGGGTACCCAAACTGCCGGATGCTTTTTATTTATAGTCATTAATTTACCTGCGTATTAAGATGAAATTGTAAGCGTAAAAAACCGGGCATAGCACACCTGCGAATTATTAAACTATTGATTTAGCAAAGTATTTAAGGACTTTTATGCCTCTTCAATTTTTAGGTACGAACTTCACTAAATAGTTTTTAGCCTGACAATTCCATCGTTTAGTATATAATCAACATGAAATAAGCGGGAATCTTTTTATTTCGATTCCCGCACTAACCATAAGAATGCTGGTTGGTCAAAATTATTTAATGAACAACATTTTCTTTGTTACTTTGAAATTCTTTGACTTCAGAGTATAGAAATAAATTCCACTCGTTAGCTTATCAGCATTGAAGTTAATCCTGTAGCTTCCAGCGTTTTGATCTACGTTAACAAGTTCTGATACGTGCTGACCTAATGTATTGTAAACGTTTAATGATACGTTACCTGCTTCCGGAATACTGTATTCTATAATGGTTGATGGGTTAAATGGATTCGGGTAATTCTGCTGCAGGTTAAAAGATGCAGGTATTCCATCTAAGGTTTCTACGCCCGAAGTAATATCACCTGTAAACCAAAACGGGTCGCCGTAAACCATTCCGTCGGTAGCTGTTAAATCAGCCGTATATTTTAATACTTCATCAGTGTATTCAGGTAAAGGCCATTCGGGAAGCCAATTACCGGTTGTGTTAAAATCGGGCTGTGAATATTTGTAGCCAAAAAGATCGCCTGCATTACCGCCGTTTTCCCTTGCGAGTCTAATGTAAGGTAGAAGCCCTGTGCCGTTTGCTTCGGGCACTGTTGTTCCGGGCGCACCCAATATTTCAGCATACTTAGCCCCAAACTGCGGATCGACGAGTAAATTACCTTCGTCATTTAAACCGGGCCACTTGGTATCATCGTTAAACATTCCGGTGGTAATATCATTCATCCAAGGCGTAAGGTGAATTGTATCGTTTGCCGTGGTAGCAGTATCGGTAACACTGTTTATAAAGGCATCTATTGCGGGCGATCTGAAGTAAATGTTGTCAACTATATCTATTGTTCTCGCTGCTTCGGCAAGGTCCGACCAGTTTTCGAGCGTAGTATCAATTCCTGCGAGAGCTGCGTTTTGTTTATTCATTGGATCAAGGTCTATGGTTGAGCCTAGTCCTGGTGTCCAAATTCTATCCCAGTATGGAAATTCACCATTAGACATACCTGCGGCGTAAGTATCGTAAAAAATATTATGAGCAACTTTCCAGTTTGTGATATTCATGCCAAAGAAAGGATTTTTTACCATGGCGGCAACCGTATTGTGCGTAAATTCTGCATAGTTAATAAAGCCCGTCACAGGTGAACACATTGCATATGCATTGGTCGCAAAAAACGTGTTATACTTCATTACAATAGTATCTGTTAATGTTGTGCCCAAATCATTTCTTTGCCTGAACCCTTGACCTGTGTAAACAGAACCGGTATTTACATTATTTCTGAACTTACAATTAGTAACCCAAAAGCTATTCCAATCCCCTGTATAGTTGATCGAAAATTGACTCCATTGTTCAAACACAACATTGTTGATATATGTTTTATTATTGTTTCCGTTTACTGTGACGCCCTGACCGTCTCCCCAATTAACAGAATTTACAATTGAGATTCCAAGTAGGTAAAGATTTTCTAATTGGACGGTAGAGTTATCCATAGTAAAAGTGAACAGATGCCCTGGCACCGAGCCATCGGATAAAACATTGGGTTGAATTGTGGGAAGCCTTCCATCCTGACCAACCCTCCCCCGTATTACAACATCGCTGTTAAAGACAATGCCTTCATCAAATATATATGTCGTATCCAAACTGGCTAACGTATAAACATCGTGTGGATTTGCGCTGGCTTGATCTGCTGCAATCACGGCATCCAGTGTATTTGGAGTTGCATAAATAATCAACTCTGATTGAGCTAGTAATTGAGATGGTAGAATAATGGCCGTTAAGGCAAACATAGTTACACTGTAAAAAAATTTCTTCATTATTGTTTCTCCCTATAGTTAATAAAAATTGATTTGTTGGTTAAAAAAATCATTGAGTTTCGTTTTCACTATCATGCTTAGCTACTTGCAAAATCATCAACTTATAAAATCCGTTTCCCCCTTCTCTTTTTTAAAAATTATTTTTTTCTAAAAACGGCTTCTGAATCCAACTTCAATTATGGAATCGTAAGCTTGAATTCTTGCGGGTGCGCCCGTCTTGGCTGATATAGAACTTGCATCTCTTGCGCCTGATATGTTATTGTAGTTCATAAAAACCTCGAGCCCTTCAAATACAATTGGAAGTTTCTGTTTTAAGGACAAATCCCACCGTGTATAAGCATCGGTGAATGATCTTAGTTGTTTCCACTGTGTCGGGCCGGTAAATATATCGGCGGAATAAAGAGTGGAAAGCCGCATTGAAAAATCTTTATAATCGTAGCCTATGGTAATGTTCAGTATGTCATCCGGTTGGAATAGCAAGGGCGCTACATAAGAAGTATCAACAAATATAGTTCGTCTGCCTTCTTTAATCACTTGTTGATAAGGGTATTCGGCTTCGGAAAAAATGTGGGTGTAATTAATGTTTAATACTAGTCCCGATAGAAAGCTTGGCAGGTACCAGAAGTGGGTTTGCCAATCAATTTCAATACCGTAATTATCTACAATGAATGGGTTGTTTAAATATTTTGAAACAAGAATGCCTGTTAGCGGCTGTTTGTTTTCTACCCATTCCGGATAAAACTCGACCAGTTCATCAGAGGATGAAGGTATAAAGCTATACCTGTATATTAAATCACTAATTTGTTTTAAGAATACACCAACCGTAAATAGGCCGATAGTATTATTGTAGAAAGAGAAATATGCATCATAATTTTTAGACTCAATCGGTTTTAGCTCGAACCCGTTGTAATCAAGCAGACCTCGCGATTGCGCAACATTAATTCTGGGAGCAAGTGCTGCAAAGTCCGGGTATGACAATGAATTTGTATAAGCCAGCCTGACGTCAAACCAATTGAAAGGTTTATACTGTAAGAGAACGGCAGGTAGAAAATAACTATGTGTTGACTTTACTGTTTCCAGTTCGTGCGGATAATCAGCAAAAGAGGTTGGACCCTGTAAACCTTGAGCAGCAGTATATTCCGTAATCAATTGCTGGTAGCGAACGCCGGGAATTAATGTTAAACGCGACCCTATGTTTATAGTACCCATAATATATGCGGCGGAGATATCTTCCTGCCCTTCATAATCATTAGTGATGGAACTTCCCACGTTATGATTGTAAGTAATATTCTCCGGCAGCTGATTAGCATACATATAATCAACCATTGACTGTAATCGATCAATATTTAGAGGGTGAATAAGCCTGTACTCGGAATCAAGGAAGTTGCCGTAGTCAAAATCAGAATCAATGAATTGGTCCATTGGTACATTTAGGTTGTCTCCAGGACTATGGTTAAACCAGGGAAGAGCGCTTTTTAATTGCTCAATAATTGCACCGCCGCTTGCAAAGCCAAAACTCTGACCATCAGTAACATTTAAATCGTACGATCTTTTTTGATATTGATACTTTCCGCCGAATTTTATTTTTGTCGATATGTAATCGGAAATTGTTAACTGCGTTTCAAAATCCAACGAACCGATCAAAGCTCTTTCGCGGCCAAACGAACTTGTTGTAGACACTGTTTGCAGCAAAGTATTGGTAAAATCATTGTTGGCGGCAGCTACAACATCTTGCGGATTTAAGTTCGAAACAAAACCAAACTCTTCAATTCCGGCCGGAGTATTTGTGAAAACAACCGACCAGTCTCTAGGATTCTTTGTTTCGGAATAAGAGTGCGAAGCAGATGCGGTTAAATTAAAAATTGAAAAATTGTTTTGGAATTTTAGAATGTTCGAGATAGTGTTTAACCTGCTTTTGGAAAAGTGACCGGAAAATCTCTGCGTATTAGCACCTCGATCAACATTATAAAACTGTCGCCGGTCATTAATTTCCGTTTCGCTCGTACTTAATAGGTTTGATAGTTTTAATTTACCTTCCGGTAATTTGTAGTCAATTGAAACTACCGCGTTGACTCTTTCGCGCATTCTCCAAATATCATCTAGTACAATATCTCTCGTTAAATAGTCAATTTGGCTGTCGCCTTGCGATGCGTACGAAGCGCCAAGTTCGTTTGAAGATAAGTTCCTGTTTTCGTACGACCCCTGAAGAAAAAGGCCTAGATCCCCGTCCAAAATTCTGTCTTCAAAAGTTCCATCAAACTTATAATTACGATACCTGTCTTTAGCATTCTCAAGGCCGTTGTAACCTCCTTTAGTATCGAAGCTGAACTTAGGTTCTCCTAATTCATTTGATTCGGCGTCCCGTAATTCAAAGTTTACTACTCCGCCAATTGCGTTGGCATCCATATCGGGAGTAATACTTTTTGAGACTTCGATACCTGCAAGCATAGTTGACGAAATCATGCTAAGATCGGCGCCTCTGTTTTCAGCTCCGGAAGATGAAAGTTTTACCCCATTAATCGTAATTGCATTGAACTTGGGTTCCAGTCCTCTTACTACGACTTTATTTCCCTCGCCGCCTTCTCTAAGCAATGACACACCGGGGAGCCTGCCAACAGATTCGGCGGCATTTGCGTCCGGAACCTCTTGTATTCTTGCAGACGAAACAACATTCTTAATATTATTAGATGCTAATTGCTGATTGATTGCTTGTTTTTGTCCAAATGCCTGGGCTGTTACAACTACTGTTTCACCTTCTAGATTTTCGATATTCAGTTCAAAATCCAGGTTTAATTTTGTGTTTTGTGATAAAGATATTTCTATGAATTCTTGTTTGTACCCAATAAATGATACGCGTAATGTGTACTCGCCGGCAGGTACGGCTCTAATTATATATTCACCATTAATATCCGATGCGGCGCCAAACGCAGTTCCAGCTAAAATAACGTTAGCCCCTATTAGTGCTTCACCTGTTACCTTATCGGTTATTTTCCCCTCTATACTGGTTTGTGCATAAGTAGTTGGAATATCGGCTAAAAGAAATACCGGTAATAAGAAATAGGCTAGGATAAATTTGAATTTTCGTGTCATTGTATTCTCGATTTTTAGCTTAAAATTCTGACAAAGAAAACTTGTTAATGTGAATAAGCGAGATCAATTAGTGAATAAAGTCGCAACCTATTGTAGAGATTTGTGGAATCGTAAAACAGTGAAAAGATGTGAAAAACGGTGAAGTTTACAGTTAATTAACAGTTAAAAGTGCTCTAACTGATAAGTTGCAAAACATATTGTTACTATCTATATTTATGTTTTAGTATGCATGTTATCATTCAATTGTTATAACTCCATGATTGATCAAGGTCAAAAACGGATTATTCTAGAGGAGATTTTAAAAAGCAATAGTTTTATTAATTCGAAACTGAATTCAAGACTTTTGTCTTATCTTGTTGAATGCAATATCTTAGATAAAATCCCTACCGAATATTCTATAGCACTAGACGTTTTCAATAAAGGTTCAGACTTTAATCCCACCGAGGATACTTTAGTACGAGTGTCTGTATATAACCTTAGAAAAAAAATAGAACGTTACTACCAGAATATGGGAAAGCGCGATAAGCTGAGAGTTAAAATTCCCAAAGGTCATTATGAAGTTGTTTTCTTCAATTACAAAAAAGAAAATTTTCGCGATAAAATAAAAAATCCGTATTTCTATTTGGTGCCGGTTATAGTAATTCTTGCTGTTATTGCTTTATACCAATTTTACTTGCTATCAAGCAGAGAATCATTAAAACAAACTGCTGTTCAAAACAGCTTTGCCAACTCGCTTTATTCAGATTTTATAAATTCCGGCAACCCCAAATTAATTTCACTAGGGGATGACTTTATATACTATACGGATTTTAGCGAGTTTAAAACTACTTCGTTGCGCCGGATGTACAGGAACTCCAAGATTAACAATGAAGAGGATTTTGAGAAATTCAAATCCGAAAATTCCGGGAACGAAAATCTTAAAAAGCTGCCTTTCTCGTTCTTCAACCAGGCGGCAGTTTGGCCTTTACCGTACTTAGCAAAATTATTACGGGATTTTGATACCGATTATTTGGTACGAAGTGCAAGCGCGCTTACTTCTAACGATATTAAATCAAATGACATCTTTTTTATGGGATCATTCTGGACTCTGAGAATACTGGAGCAGGTTATTAACGATTTGGGTATAACCTACAGTATTATTGGCGATGAAAAATTAACCATTCGCGGTATTAATGAAAGCGATTCATCATTAGTTTATTTAAGATCGGGAGTTCCCGCTTTCGACCATATAGATTACAGCACTTTTATTAAAGTGCCCGGGCCGAATCAAAACACAATTTTTCTTTTGGTAAGTTTTTTTGCAACTGGTTCCGTTGGTACAATTAAATTTCTTTCGGATGAAACACGACTTGCTGAATTAAAGAATAAATTTGAATCCGAAATAAAATCTGTTCCTCCTTATTACATGCTGGTTTTCAAATTTAGCGGACACAACCGAGAGGTATTATCTACTGAACTAATACATGTTAGAGAAATTGATCCTGCGATTTTAACCTGGCATAATAGCTTGGTGAGTAAAACACCGTTACATTAATTATTTCATTCACAATCATTTTGCGATTAATTCTGAAAAACAGCAAAGCGAGACTACAAATTTTTAAGCCTATTCCGTTGGAAGTACCGTTGCCGGGCTTCCTTTGAAGATTGTTTTTAACTAATAGGCTGTCACTCTCTGTATAATTATCTATTACTAATAAGGATTCATTAGAGGCGCGGTTATGCTTGAGTGCGTTTTCAAGAAGAGTCTGAATTGCAAGCGGTGGCAAGTAAAAGTTAAGCATCGAGGCATCTATTTCGGATCGTAGTTTAATCGTATCACCGAAACGTATCTTTTGCAGATAGAAATACGAATTCGCAAAGTTAATTTCTTCTTTTAGCGTTACAACCTGCTGCTCAATAAACATCAAGTGTGCACCTGCAAACCGCGGAAAACTCTTCAATAAATGTTGAGACTTTGTCGGTATCTTTTTAACAAATGTTAGCAGAACATTCAGACTATTGAATAAAAAGTGCGAATCTAATTGTTTCTTCAACGTTTCAATTCTGATCAAAGCGATTTCTTTTTCGAGCCTTGCCGCAACCAGCAAATTGTGCTAGATTCGTTTAAATGAGAGTATTGCTTCAATAATAATTACGATAAATATATTTGTAATTGTTGTTATCAGAATGTTCTATGTATAAACACTCACCAAATTTTCTTTGGATGGCAATATTATATTTACAATTAACTGTATGATTGTCTTCTAGAGTTTTACCGGATTTTGGTGAAAGTATTCATATATCATAAAAGTGTTCTCGTCATCCGTATCAGCCGGATAGAATAGTTCAACTTTAGAATCGTAGTAACCCAATGTTAAGTATACGGTATCCGGATTTGTTAATGCAACTACTTCGTAAAGTGTATACTCTTTCCTGCGCTTTAAGCACTTCTGTCTTTCATTGAACAGGACTAATTGATTCTCGTCTTGTTCATTTTCAATCATAACTCCAAATGTATCACAGGGTTTGCTGCTTTTTGTTTTTACAGTTATCTCAACATCATAAAATTCTAAATATTCATTCGTGCTCAAATCTATTTTCCTTTTCTCCAGGTAATCTTTTGGAACATCTTCAACTTCGATTGGATAGAATCTCGCATCAATTAACTCTAACGGAAATATCGGATAATAAACATCTATGAAATCATACATGACTGTAACTTCGTAGTAATATTCAACCGGGTGTAAAACTATACATTGAAAACTTTGTTCTTCCTCGTAATATTCCTCTTCATAGTAATCAGGAGCCGGCATAGTGTGACGAACAGGGCTTGGCTTTCTTGTTTCCGGATGCCTTTGCTGTGTAGGTCTGCGCGGCGGTCTTTCCGGTTTATTATCATGATACGTGGATCTGCCGCTCTGTGGTCTCGCGTCATTTATTACTTCTCTTCTGGTTTCACGGGTTGGTTTGTTTGGTAAGTTCTTTGCTCTTTCCGTTTTTGATCTTATTGGCTTAGGCGGCTTAATTTCATTTCTAGTAGAAGGAGTATCTATTTTGATAGGTCTACTTGGTTTTGGGGGAGCTTTTCTAACTTCTCGCGATGGACTATCCACTTTACGAGGTGATTTTTTCCTTTGTGCAATGGTATCATTGCTAAACAGTAGTAAAATGAAAAATGCAGATAGTAAAAAAAGCAGATTTGAAAATTTCATAAGTTCCTCCCGGGGCGTTGTGAGACGAAATGATGTTATAGATATGATCAATTATTGTTCCTTTAAAATGTTTTAGTTTTAGAATAGAGATATGCTATACCGATACCATTATGTAGAGTAAATAGGTCTTGTCCGTATTTAGATGAATACATCTATCATTTAAGCTGTACTTATATTCGCACTTTTTTCAACAAAGGCCTGGCATCTGGCTATTAAACCGCACATGCACCATCACCTATTTGTAATTATATACTCAAAACAATTATATTTACACCGCATCCTTAGCTCAGTTGGTAGAGCATCTGACTCTTAATCAGCAGGTCGCGAGTTCGAGTCTCGCAGGATGCACATAAAACAAAGGCCCTCTGTTTCGAGGGCTTTTTGTTTTAAATTTACTTTGTAGATAAAAAGAGATCGCATGTTTGCCTTTCCGGTTTATCCCGTTCGAGCGGGAGGCATTCCGATTTTAGGACGAAGGTGGAAGTCCCAACGTATTACAGCAAATCAATAATTCGCTTACGACATTCTACCACCTAAAATTCAACCTAAAAGTAAACCAGTCAAATTGGTAACCTGTACCTGTAGATGATGCAACATTGCTAGTCTGGTATTTAAGGGCGAATCCAATGTTTTTAAATTTGTAGCTTAGTTCAACCATTAGTCGAAAAGCAGTATTCCAAATGTTCGAATCAGTGCTCTGCAATCCGTAAGCAACCTGCGTGTTAAATTTAATATCTGATAAACTAAATGGGTTTGTACCGTAATCGGCGAATAGTTCAAAGCTCAAATACTTGCCGGGAGAAAAATAGGTGCCTGCTCTATTGTGTTTGAAGTGCAGTCCCGAAAAATTTATTCCACCTTTTAATAACGGTTGCGTGCTGAAAAGATGGTATGCCGATCCAAAGAATTCATATTTTCTATTATTGTCACTAATAGACCCCATACTTCCCTGAGAGTAAATCCCGTTTTTTCCATCTAGCATTATGTGAAGCATGTATCCAACATTATTGCTGCGAATATTCTTCCCCGTGAGAGACGCGGTATAGTTTAATATATCTGTGGATATAAATACACCAAACATACGGCGATCTGTTGGTTTATACCGGATTAGTTGTTTGCCTGTTATGGTTGTAAAGTTTCGCTTTTTGTTTAAAGATACTTGCTGTAGCCTTATTTCTGTTTGCCCGCTCCATGTCATACTCCACTTTTCGTTGATTGTTAATCCGGCATATTTAGTATTTGTTTTTCCGTTGAATGCCGAAGTATTTGAAGCAATGCCCAACTTTAGACCAAATTGATATTTAAGTCCTTCGCTTTGTTGCCACCATGCGCTGGTTTCCGTGCGAACATTGTTAGTAATATCTTTGAAGTATACCGTTTCAGTTCCTGCAGCCTGCATTTGAGCATTTTTAATTTTTTGCTGAATGGCATTAAACTCATTACTGGTATACAGTTCTTTGCCGGTCTCTATCATTCCGGAAGCCCGACTAATTTCCTTCTTTCCCAACAAAACTTCAGCATACTCCTGAACGTAATGTTTGTCGGGATATTCACCAACTAAAGCATCGTAATATTCGAGGCCTTTCTGAAAGTCGCCTTTTGTAGTATGAAGCCTTGCATTCATTACCAGTACCTGATCCTCTTTCAGATTATAGTTTTGATCAGCAAGATAGATTTCTGCTTCGTCTGTTCTTACATTCCAAAGCAAAGCGTTAAAGTAGTTTACAATAGCGTTGGTATTATGCGGATCATTTTCCCATGCGGACTTTGCGTATCCAAGCGCTTGTGCAGCGTCACGGTTCATGAACAGTGCGTATGACAGATTTATCCGCACAATAGTACTCTGGTAATTCAGCGGCAATAATAGTTTATAAGTCTTAACCGCCTCTGCAAAATCTTTTCCTTGCAAGCAAATATCTCCTTTTAAGAGAAGTAAAGGTTCATCATTGGGCTGAATTTCAATAATGATGTTGAGCTTTCTTATTGCTGAATCAAAGTTTCCGTTTTTCCTGAACTCAAGGACTTGTTGTATTAGCCTCTCTCGTTCTTCACTATTAAGAGCCAAGTTATTCAATTGAGTATAAGCTAGTAAATTGCGGCTGCTTAATATCAAGAGCAAGATTAATATGAATTTATAATTATACATAACCCAATATCATTTGATAACAGTGATTCCATGACTAATTAACTATAGCGGTTTCAATAAATTTATTCAGCCCTGTTGTCTCTACCCACTTTTCCACTTCCGAATTTCTTTTATACACGAAAACTAACTTTTTCGAATGTTGTTGAAGAGTATAGTGCGAGTTTATTACTTCATTGATTCCTGAAAGATCAACATCTACCGCATCTTTTGCATTAAGGTAAATGATAGAATAATCATTTTGAGAACATGATTTTATTGCTTCTCTAATTTGATCCGTAACTGTAGAGGTAAGATCCGCTTTGCTTTTGATTAAAAAGCAATCTTGTTGATAATCTAAAAGTGTAAAAGGATAACCAATAACATTCATTTTTCTTCCAGTTTATTATTGTTGTAATTTGATTTTAAAGATGATTGAGGTAGCCAACATGCTGTAAAATATGCTGCCCATTGTTGCAATTGCTAAGCCGCCAAAAGAATTTAGTTCAGGCCAGCCTAGTGTTCTTAATGAAATTATAGCAAGGAACAACAATGCGAAAAACATCCAATAACTATAATTAATTTTGTATTCCGGACCTTCGGCAATAATAGGAAGCCGCAGCAATTGGAAGTGAAGCGCAATCATTCCCAACACGCTGAAGAGAATTTGCAGCAAGAAATATACAGGCAAATTGTATTTTAGTAATGCTATCTCGTTCGAAAGCGCGGGAATCAACTCAACAAAGAATCCGTCGTAATGAGTAAAAGAATCCCATAAGAGGTGAGATAAAACACCAATAAAAATTGACAATACTACTGTCTTAATATTTTTCTTTGCATACCTATTCCAGTTGAATTCTTTGAGATGGATTAACCGTTTGCGATATATGTTTGGCAAATTTGATAATAAACTGCATCGCAATACATTATGAAAAAGAAATGCAAGCAGCAATGCTACAGGTAAGTCAAATAGAAATATGCCGTACCATTTATGCCCTATGTTTTCTACCTCTTTCATTTGAATGAAAAATTCAAAGTCGGGCGTAATGCTGCCTATGATCAAACCGGTCATAGACAGCTTTAGCCCGGTTAGTTTGAGGGGAATAACAATTGCGGGATGTGCTAACGTAAAAGGCATTTTTTTATTAGTTAATTGAAAAATTACTGTCGGCCGTCATAGCATCTACAATGTTGCTAACTTCTTTAATGTTAGCGTTTCCTTTAAGGAGATAATCGAAAGAGCCATATTCCATTGCATCAACTGCTACCGAGAGATCTTCATAAGCCGTACAGAAGATCACACCAATTCCGGGGTAGTATGACTTAATCTTCTTTAATACTTCTATTCCATCAATATCTTCCATTTGGTAATCCAGGAAAACAAGAGATGGGTTTAGGTGAAGGTTATTTATGCACTCCGTTCCATTTGAGAAAGCGTGAATGTTAGTGCATCCTAAGTCACTAAGAAGCTGGTGCAATATTGTAGTCCAATAAGGGTCATCGTCAACCAGAAAGATTCTTTTATTCATTTTTAAATTCCTTTTTAATTCGTTTGTTGATACGAATAATCTACTATTGTGCCAATGGCTAAACGCTTATAATACAAGGGCTTATGGGTTCGTTCGATTTTGATGCGGTCTATAAAAAAGAAGAAATTCCATAAAATGGAATTATATACGAGAGAAAAATTTATTTTTTACTGGTGTTTTGATAAGGCTATTGTAATAAGATTTATTGATAAATGATGATTAACCGGAAGCGGTAAAGTCCCGTTTCATTTGTTGTATGACGTTTTGGATTGTTGCTTCAACCTCTCTTAAAATATCCTCAATGCTGCTATCTGTCTCATCATTCTTACCGGCTTTTTCAATCGTTCTTATCTGCTGCCTGATTGAATTGATCCTGAGATTATCTATGCTTGGCTTCATCTTATGAGCAAGTGCGCCCATCCTTTGGTAATCGCCGGTTTGATAAGCCGTAATCATATCAGTTACCATTTGAGGAGTTTGATCGCAAAACAGGTTGATCATTTTAATAATAAATTCATTATTCCCGCGGCTTATTTCTTCCAATCCACTTAAATCATAAAGAGGGCTTGTATCTTCCTCCCGGGTTTGAGAATCAAGTTTTTTATTTTCATCCGCACTAACGCTAGTCGCTGTTTTATCCAACCAATTCAAAAGTTTGTTTAGTAATTCGTTTTCTTTATAAGGCTTCGCAAGATAATCGTTCATTCCAGCGCTATAACATTTTTCATCCTCGCCTTTTATAGCATTGGCGGTTAATGCTATAATCGGAATGTTATTCCCGCGCTCCCTTATTTCTTTTGTTGCTTCAAAACCATTAAGCACCGGCATTTGAAGATCCATCAAAATTACTTCCGGTTTCAATTTATCTAAAAGTTCCAGTGCGTGTTTACCGTTTTGTGCTTCGGTAATTTCCGCGTTATAATTCTGCAAAATTGTTGAAGCTACCAGTCTGTTCATTTCATTATCATCTACAACAAGTATTTTTCTACCGACGAGTTGTTTTGTGTCAACTTCAGAGAAATCTTTGCTTAGCACATCTTTTATATTTCCTTTTTTAAGCGTTAGTTCAAAGCTGATAATCGTCCCTTCATGCTTTTTGCTGGATACCTTAATTGAGCCGCCCATTAGCTTGATAAGAGATTGAGTGATCGTCATTCCCAATCCCGTTCCGCCGAACTTCCTGGAAATCGAAACATCTTCCTGGCTGAATTTACTGAACGGGTTTTGCAGGAATTCATTATCCATGCCTATTCCCGTATCAAGAACACTTACCTTAATTGATTGCGAATCTTCCGCATTATGTAATACTTTGCATGTTATATCAACTCTACCTTCATCTGTGAACTTAATCGCATTGCTTATAAGATTAAGTAATACCTGGTTCAATCGATATGGGTCACCGACCAATACATCCCATAGATTATTATCATAGAATGAATTTGTTAGTTCAATTCCTTTCTCTTCCGCTTTATGCATCATTACCTGCATAGCGTTTCGGATGACCTTTTTCGGCTCAAAGGCTATTTCTTCTATGCCGAGTTTACCTGCTTCAATTTTGGATAGATCCAAAATATCATTTATGATGACCAACAGATTTTCTGAAGCGGTGTGGATGGTGTTCAGGTAAAATGTTTGCTGATCGGTTAATTCCGTTTTCCTTAACTGGTTACTCATTCCAATTATGGCGTTCATCGGAGTCCGAATCTCGTGACTCATATTCGCCAGGAAGTTTTGTTTGGCTTCGGCAAGTTCTTCGGTAGCTCTCTTTGCTTTTCTAAGTTCTCTTTCGGCATTTATTCTTTCTGTAATATCTACGGCAAAGCTTATTACGTAGGGATCTTTTTCAGGCTCTTCTTTGAGGAAATTATGATAAAGAGTGAAAAGGATCTTGCCGCTTTTACTGCGAACTCTAAGTATTCCATTGTCCTGCTTTTCGCTTTTTATTTTTTCAAGGTACTTATTATAAAATAACTTCTTGTCTGAATCGGGCATAAATTCTGCAATGGAATGGCCGATCATTTCTTTTTCTTGATAGCCATAAGTTTTACTTACCATTGGGTTAACTGATAATAATTTTCCATCGAGATCATGAGTTGTTATTATTGCAAGGCTGTTTTCGATTACATCCCTGTACCTCTTTTCACTTTCTTCAATTTTGTGTTGTATCTCTTTTACCTGTGTGATGTCCACTCCATATCCGACCACCATTTCTACCTCACCTTGTTCATCCAGAACCGGGTAAAAATTTCTTAATATGTAGTTCGAGCTTCCATCAGGTTTTTTAAGCTCCTCTTCAAATGAATGGAGTTTTTTACTATCAATAACGTTTTGGAATAATTGTTTTCTTTTTTTAAGCAGTGTTCCGGGGAGTTTTTTAAGATCGAAATAATCCTCATCTTTTTTCCAGATCATCCATGATCGTAATTCGGGATTTTTTATTGCTTGAGGATTCAAGAACAAGTAACGATGCTGATTGTCGAAAACTGCTATGTCCGCCGGCGTATTGTTAAGTATTTGCTCGTAGAAAGTTCTCTGTTCTTTAAGTTTTTCGTCTACATTTATTTGGTCGGTGATGTCGGTGTAAAGCCAAAGGTGCCCGGTATATTTGCCCCGGTTCCAAATTGGAATATAATCCCGGTGCAAATGCTTGCCATCTGCCATTTCCAGGTGTTCTTTAATTACTATACTTTTTTCCGCTAATATTTCCGTAACTCTTTCAATAAACTTTTCAGGTTCTTTGAACAGATGCTTTGATTGCTCTGCTGCTTTTGAGCAGTCCGCTCCAACCAGGTGTTCAGGGTTTACAGGAATTTGGAAAATATCGCAGAACTTTTGATTAATCAGTCCAATTTGGCGATCCTCATTTTCCAGAAGCACTCCAGAGTAAAGATTTTGAATAAGGGAGCTTAGCCTGTTGGCTGTAGCGCTTAACTCGAGTTCGAGCGTTTTTTGTTTCGTGATATCAGTGTGAGCGCCAATACTGAGAACAGGTTTTCCAAACGCGTCTTTTTCTATAATCACACCTCGATCAAGTACCCACTTTATTGATCCGTCTTTGTGTTTTACCCGATATTCCAAAACGTGATTATCAATCTTTCCGGTTTTATAATTCTCATAATTCTCTTGAATTAAATAGCGGTCTTGATCAATAACATTGCTTAACCAGGTCTCATCCAAATTATTAATTTCATCAATGTTTACACCAAGAAAATGATTATCCTTTTTTGAAAAAGTTGTGAGATTAGTTTCAAAATTATGTTCCCACACATAATCGCCAATTTTTTCAAGCGCCATTCTGAAGCGTTTTTCAAACTCACGCAGCTTTTCCTGATCTTCCCTTTCTTTGGTTATGTCTTCCTCAATAGCGAAATATTTTGCGATATTACCATTTTTATCAAAAAGAGCCTGACCTTGTATTCTTAACCAATAGGGCTTCTTGTTCTTATTATAATTAAGAATTTCACAGCCGAATGGCTCTCCCTTAGCAATT
>JANQLA010000334.1 GCA_028280855.1 Melioribacteraceae bacterium | reverse complement strand
TACAACGTTGCTGCCGCCTATGTAGGCGATCATCGGATTTTGTCCGTTGTCAATCAATAATTGTAGTGATTTCTTTTTCCTAAAAAATTCTATAATGATTGAAAGCGCTATATATGAATAGCAGGCAAGACCGGTAGTTGTTAGATAATATGTAATATTAGAAGGATCCTTTTTAATACCGCCTTCAAACGATTCGAAGAAAAGCCCGAGCAATAGCCAAAACGATCCCCAGTTAAATATTGTCCTGTAGAGTTTACCTAAACCCGATGTGTTGTCTTTCGTTAAAACGTAACCAAATAGCATGAATACAATATTTAGAATGAAATTTAAGACTAACAATCTGCTGTAAAGACAAATTAAATTGAGTAAAATAAATCCCAGGCTAAGTGCAAAAAGTGAAATCATTCGCTGCGATGATTCACGCATTATTGACTTATCATCTTTCGAGTTCATCCAGCTAAAGATCATATCTCCAATAACAGTTCCCGGAATAACAATGAACAAATACTGCATATAGTAAAGTTTGTAAAGCCACGGAAAAGGAGTAGCGTTCCAAAGCCACGCAGTCCATGAATCATCAATGTTATGAGTTACTCTAAGCGCTAGCAAAAATGCAAGAATGCCCAACCTTAGCAATAAATTGTTCCTGGTAAACAGCCATATAATTGAGCCTCCGACTGCTACATTGGCAAGAACAAGAATAATGATGTCACTTCGATTTAAAGAGAACCCGGAACCGTTTGAGTATTCAAGCTGCCATAGAATTGCAACGGAGATTAATAATCCCGCTGACTTTAAGACGTACTGTAAATTTTTGCTTACGGTCTTTGGAAGCCTTACAAGCATCATAAACAAAAGTAAGAACCCAACAAGTCCAAGTACCCAATCACTCCAGGCAGGTGATGAATTTAATGCATACGGTTTAAAATGCTGAATGTAAATTGCGAATCCGGCAAGCAGCAAACCGCGTTGTAATACCTGTAAAGATATTTTCCACTTAGGAATACCTGCATCAAGTTTTTTACTTAACGCAAAAGGAAACGCAACACCCATAGCAAACAAGAAAAACGGGAATACCAGGTCTACCCATGTAATTCCGGGCACACCTGGGTTAAATACATGATCGGGCGGCGGAACTTGAGCATGGTACATCCAGCCCGGTAAAGCGCCTGCAAAGGGGATGCTGCCGGATAAAATCATCAATAGGATTGCCAGTCCGCGCAATGCGTCCAATGCATCTGCTCGTTTTGGCGAAGTGATTTGTTTTTCCAATTAAAGAACGCCTTCTATCTGAGAAGAATCATTTTTTTTGTTTGGTGAAGATCACCCGTTTTCAATGTATAAAAGTATATTCCACTTGAATAATTTGAAGCCTCCCACTTAATGGTGTAAGTTCCCGGGCTATGTAATTCATTTACAAGTGTTTTAACTTCACGTCCAAGTACATCGTAAACAGTTAGGTTTACCCATGTAGGGGATGCAAAATTTGCATCCCCTACAGGTACGTGATATTCAATTGTCGAAACAGGATTAAACGGGTTGGGGTAATTCTGTGATAATATAAAATCTTCCGGGATTTTTTCAGCAAACCTATTTTTTACATCACTGATAATAACATCGGGCGACAGTTTCCTGTTTAGCATTAACATTGCTGCATCGGCAACTACAAACTTGCCTTCTTCCAACCCATCATTTGAAATGCTCAATACCTGGCGTAATCCTTTTTCATAATAATCGGTACCTATTTTATGCCAGCCCTTAATCGATAGATTGCTTTGGTCAACAAACCTGGTAATTCCTACATCATCATTCATTATAGTGAATACAGTACTATCATGCCATGTCGTATTTGGTGTGCAATAATAAAAGACATCATAGAATCCATCCGCCGGAATATCAAATCTGTAAACAATTCCCTGCCAATCTGAAGAGCTTCCAGTTCGAAGGATCTTACCCTCATAGCCTTTCATCGGGTATTCTTCCCATTCGCCCGTAATCAAACTATTCTCGTCATTCTCGTTTACAATTATGCCTTCGGGACGCCAACGTTTTCCATCTCGAAGCGGAACTAGCGCCGGTTCCGAGTAATATGTTGAACGAAGCGTATCGGCAAGCTTTCCGTTTTCTTTCCTGAATCCTTCGTAATAAAAATAGACTTCGCCCGTAACGCCTTTGCTTCGGTTGGCTTCAATAGCATTAAAAAGATAATCCGTATCGATCAGGTAAGCATTTGACCCGGTTCCAAGATTCATTAAAATGCCTGCAAAAAGTCTGTCGATATTGGCCCCAACCTGGCTAACCGCATTGTTAAGTTCGAATAAATAATCATTATAGTTATAACGGTAAAGCTGAGGTATAAAATGATCTGCTATCCCTTCGTCCATCCATGTTTTGGCATCCTGAAGGTAGTTGTCATAGCCCCATGGATAAAGGCTTGGAGATGCAGACACGAACAAGTTTTTGTCATGAGTTTTCACGATTTCAGCTATACCTCGATACCAATCGTTCAATTTGTCGGCGCGCCATCTTTTCCACTGGGCATTATGAATATTAGTTGGCGGTTCATCTCCATTGTGTTCCAATTTATATAACTCAACAGAAGCCTCTTCGTAACCGCCTTTAATAGGCATTGCAGGAATACGATCAGAAAATTCAACTCCGTCAACATCGTAATTTTCAATTACTTCTCGAACGAGTGAATTCATAAATTCCTGAACTTCAGGATTTATAGCGGACATCCAATCGAATCCATTTTCTTTAGCGATATCTCCGTTTTGATCGCGACAAGCCCACTCAGGGTATGTTTGAAGAATGTGACCGCCTGTTGCAGGCCCGCTTAAGCCACTGTACCATGCTGCAAAACCATATTCAAACCATGGATAAACTTCTATTCCCCTTCGATGCGCTTCAATAACAAGTCGCTTCAAAGGATCTCTACCTGTAAAGCTCGGGTGAATTTCTCGACCGAATAAACTGTCCATAACGGCACTTGGATATAACGTCCACGCACCGTTTAGCACAACCGGAAGTATCACGTTAATATTTACAGATGCAAGATAATCCATTGCGTCAGCTATATTTTCGTCGCTGTTGAGAACATTGCTGTCAACGTTAGT
>JANQLA010000331.1 GCA_028280855.1 Melioribacteraceae bacterium | reverse complement strand
TTTTCTGCTGGCAATGTTGTTCCTAAGCTTTGTTGCGGTTTCTTTATCATGCAGCAATTCGTAACCTTTCTGACCGACGAGATCTTGTTCCCGATATCCAAGGATTTTACAGATGCCCGGATTTACAGACAAAATTGTTCCCAGCTCATCGGAATAAATGAATCCTTCGTTCATTCGCTGGAATAATCCACTGTAACGTCTTTCACTATCCTGAATTCGCTTTTCGATTGCCCTTTTTTCGGTAATATCTTCGGCAAAACAAGCAACTCCAACAACACTGCTGTCATCCGTTGGTACCTTTTTAATCGGGTACATACTTATGTTGTGAACCAAAGTTCGATTCGCTATATCCTTTGTTGATATGGTATAATGCTGCTCTATGCCTTGAAGGGCTGCTCCATACGTTTGCCGCCATTGTTGACTATTTAGATTTGTAGCTTTGTTGTCAGTATTACTTACTGCACTTAGAACAGTATCTCCTATGGAATAGTGGCGCCCGTACAATTCGTTCATCTTGTTAAGATAAGACTTATTTGCCAGCATAAGTCGAAAGTCATCGTCAATTACCCAAATAAGGTCATTTGTGCTATTGATAACGTGCGATTGAAGTAGATTTACATCCTGTTCCAAAGAAATAATCTTCCCAGAACAGAAATACAGTCTGTCGTGGTCATAATTCGTGGCGGAGAGATTAATCCACTCGGAATTACCATTTATTACTATCGGCACGTCTATCTCGGCTCTGTCCGACTTCGTATCTAAAGATGCTAAAAAGTTATTGAATTCAGCCCGATATTGGGGAGTAATCAAACTGCTAAATCTCAGTCCTGGCAAGTCATCTTCTTCAATCTGCAAAGTTTCAAAAAAGAAATTATTAGCCTTTTGAACATTAGAATCGGAGTCAATAAAAAATAACATGGTTGGAGTTAGTTTAAAGATTTTAACCAAATCCTTACTTATTTTTTTATGTTCCCCTCCGTTTTGAAGTGCCTGATGTACCGTTTTATTGAGAAGCGCAGGTCCAAACTGACCAACAACCAGAAAGTCAATGATATCTCCCTGGATTACATCCGTCGTTAGAGCATCATGCTCTTCAGCCGCAAGCACAATAACCGGCGCTCCATTCAGAAGCCCGTTACCAAATGCATCACTGGACTTCAGAACGGCCAGCGATTCAAACATACAGAAGACAATATCGAAAGAGCTTCCTTCAATTTCCTTCAAATTGGAACACGTTTTAAGGTTTTCAACCTTAATTCCGAATTCAATCAATTGATTCAAAACATTAATCGCGTCCTGTTCAGGTCCTGCCAGCAAAAGGAAACTTAAATCGTCCAATGACGTGAATTCAGTATTTTTCTTTCCCTCTCTCATTTCTCCTCTAATTACCTCTTCGAATTCGTTTACTCAAGATTTTAATCTGATAATAAATTCCGTACCAATACCAGGTTGACGCCTCACATCTATGTTACCATTAATCAATTCAATATATTCTCTGGCTGTTGATGTGCCCAGTCCGGTACCGCTATAGTAGCATTGGAGGCCCGGTAAAACATACAGCATTGAGATATACCGCAATACCAGGAAGATAAAGCCTTCTTCCGTTCAAAACGGCTGATTTCGATTGTTGAGTTAAGCACGACGGTAAGAGTTTCGCCCGTCAAGATAGCTATTACCGGGGATTCAGAGGATTTGATCGTTTAAAACCGAATGAAAGGAATGCGATCTGATTGAGAAATGATTGTTAACTAAAACTGTTCAGTACTATAGTTATGGATTTATTTTGTTGAGTTTTGAAACATATTACTTTTTAGTGGTAAAAATGAGAAAAAAATGCGCAAAGTGAAAAAATATTCATTAGAAGTCGAAATATGTTAAATTAATCACGGTAGATATTAAATAAGTACTTCTACTTATAGTGTGAAACAGGGGTTAAAGGATATTCACTGTACTTACTCTTGAAAGTGTAAGTGCTTCTGCTTCTTACTGTCATTTTAATGGGCTATACGAGTTAAATGAAGTTTTTTAAAACATGACGATATGAACTGGTTCAGATGGAATGATATTGCGACTTGTGAAAATCTGTAACGCTGGAAAAGTCGGTAGCGCAATAGTTTGAAATACGCCCGAACAGGTCTAGTTGTTCAGGCGAATTGTGAATTCGGTTCCTTCGCCCAATTGACTTCTTACGCTTATGGTTCCACCGATTAGTTCTATGTATTCTTTGGCAATTGCTGTTCCCAGTCCTGTTCCGCTGTATTCCTTAACATTGGAAGCTCGGTAGAATGGTTCAAATAAATGTTGCAGTTCTTCTTCCGGGATTCCGATCCCCTCATCTTCTACTTTGATTTCAGTTGAATCATTGCGGAAGTTTATTTCAACCAATGGAGTTTTGTCTTCAGGTGAATATTTGATTGCATTCGAAATCAGGTTCGACATGGCGTGCTCCAACAATTGTTTATCGAATTCC
>JANQLA010000322.1 GCA_028280855.1 Melioribacteraceae bacterium | reverse complement strand
TAGGTATTCACGCACACAACGATAGTGAGTTCGGAGTCTCAAATTCAATAGCTGCCGTTGAAGCTGGCGCTTCGCATGTACAGGGAACAATAAACGGTGTAGGCGAAAGATGCGGAAACGCTAACCTTTGCAGCATTATTCCAAATCTTATGCTCAAACTTAAACGTGAAATGAAGTCAGAAGTAAACCTGGAACACCTAACCTCTGTTTCAAATTATGTCTACGAATTGATGAACCTGGTTCCAAATAGCAGGGCCGCCTTCGTCGGCAAGTCTGCCTTTGCTCACAAAGGAGGTATTCACGTTAGTTCTGTTCTTAAAGACAGCAGGATGTATGAACATGTTGAACCGGGATTAGTCGGTAATCAGCAAAGGGTAATTGTAAGCGACCTATCGGGACAAAGTAACATTAGGTACAAAGCAAAGGAACTTGGAATTGATTTGCCTGATAAGCGGGAGTTCAGTAAAAACTTCGTCAACAGCATTAAGTCGCTTGAGTATGAAGGATTTCAATTCGATGGAGCGGAGGCATCTTTCGAATTGCTGCTGCGCGACGAGCTAGGTGATATGAGCAAGTTCTTTCGCATCAACTACGCAAAGATGAATGTTATGTTTGATGACAACGGCCTGGAGTACTCGGAAGCCGTGCTGAAAGTTGAAGTCGATGGTATTGAAGAGCATACGGCTGCCGACGGACATGGACCCGTTAACGCACTTGATAATGCTTTGCGTAAAGCAATTGTCAGGTTCTACCCCGAAATTGCCAAAGTGCACCTGGTCGATTACAAGGTTAGGGTACTTGGCGACAGCGACGGTACCGCTGCCAAAGTTCGGGTACTGATTGAATCAAGCGACGGGGAAACGACCTGGTCTACTGTTGGCGTATCGGAAAATATTATTAAAGCAAGTTTACAGGCAATAACCGACAGCATTAACTACAAATTATTCAAGAATACGAATAAATCCGTAGTTGAAGTTTGATAAATAATTAATTTTGCCATTTAGTCATGGGATACATAACTTTATTTGCAGTTCAAATAAAAATATATCTCATGAAAAAAATACTGTTACCCCTTTGTATTACCCTACTAGTTTATTCGTGTAAAAACGATACTAAAATTAACGACTCACTTGTTTTTAATATCGACTCTACAAAAATTTCATCTATTCGATTTATTGACGGCTTTGATGTATCATTTCATCCGCCGATAAACTGGGAAGAAGTTGAAGCGGATATTTCCGAAAGAATTGTTAATTCGTTAAAGTCTCAAAGGGCGGGTAACTCAAAATATATATATAAACCGAGCAGGATCTTTTTAAATAAATCGACCAACAGTTTATTAGCTGTTGGTAAAGTTGAAACTCCAGACCCTGAACCTGGAACCAATATTAAAATTAATGATTACATTGGTATCGTTACAGAAAACTTTGATCAATCGATATCAAAAAGGGGCTCATTTATTAAAGATGGAATTACGATCACACAACTTTTAATTCAAAAACAAAACCTCATTTCATTTAAACTGATTTTTGAAATTGAGAATACTCTTTATCAGTTTGACTATACGGCGCAGAAAGAATATTATAAAGAAGAACTTAAATCCATTGAGTCGTCAATGGGTACTATTAAACTAATTACAAAATAGGAGGTTACATGAAAAAACTTTTTGCAATTTTGCTTTTGGTAGTATTCTCATTTTACGCAACAGGCTGCTATACAATGCATCACGTTGTAGGTGAAGGAGCAAAAGGTTCGCAAGTTGAAGAAGCTAGACAGTGGTACGTTCTATGGGGGTTAGTGCCTATTAACGAAGTTGATTCAAAAGAAATGGCAGACGGCGCTGAAAATTATAAAATTACAACCCAGCATACTTTTGTTGATGTTGTTATAGGTATTTTCACAGGTATAATTACTGTAATGCCTAAAACCGTGAAGGTTCAAAAATAGAATTAGGATGGAGCGGTTATTTGCCGTTCCATTTTCATTTCACTTTCCCGCCTGCTTTACCTTATACGTTTTAAGTTTTTCTATCAATAAATACATTTGGAAATATTGGAAACACTCATATTTTTGTATTAGCATTTATAAAATCAATTGAGGCGCTAAGATGAAATTCAGTATAAATATAAATCACGTTGCCACGCTTAGAAATGCTCGTGGCGAAGTACAGCCTGATCCTGTTACCTATGCGCTTATGGCCGAGCAGTATGGTGTTGATGGGATAGTAGTTCATTTGCGCGAAGATAGAAGACATATAAACGATAGAGATGTAAAACTGCTTCGTGAAGTTATTACTACCAAACTGGATCTTGAGATGGCCGCCGAACCGGAGATCATTACGATTGCATGTGAAACACAGCCTGAGCTTGCAACCCTGGTTCCGGAAAAACGCGAAGAGCTTACAACCGAAGGCGGATTGAACGTACTCGATAACATTGAACGACTCAAAGATACTATCGCCGAACTTCACAACAGAAATATACCCGTCTCGTTATTCATTGAACCCGACGTCGACCAGATTGACGCATCATTAGATATAGGAGCCGATGTGATAGAAATTCATACCGGTACTTATGCCAATGCCGCAACTGAAGAAGATATGCTGGAAGAATTGGAACGAATAAAAGTCGCCGCCAGGCATGCAAAAAGAATCGGGCTCGGGGTTAATGCCGGTCATGGCCTGAACTATAACAACATGAAAGAATTTATTTCTGTTGAAGATGTTGATGAAGTTAGCATAGGCCAGTCCGTTATTGCGCGCTCCATTTTTGTTGGTGTTGAACAGGCCATTAAAGAAATGCTGGCGTTGGTCAATGCAAAATAATTTGTTGCATCTTTGTACATCACTTGTTATTATACGAACCAAATTGGTTCAAAAAAAAATGAACTCTTTTAGTTCAAAAAATAAAATTGAACCAAATTAGTTCAAAAATAAATATTGAACTAAAATAGTTCAGTAGTAATTATGAGAAAAAACATCAAACATACTGTCATTATTGGCGATATCGTAGCGTCAAAAAAAGTAAAGAATCGTAAAACAGTTCAAGCTAAGCTCGATGAACTGCTCAGAAAAATCAACTATCGTCGGAAAGATATTGTTTCGAAGTATACTATTACATTGGGCGATGAATTTCAAGCCGTTTATTCTGACGCGAATAGATTATTCGAAGATGTTTTTAGGATCAGAAAAGAGTTGTATCCTGCTCATGTGCGCATAGCGGTATCTGTGGGAAGAATTACAACCACGTTAAAACCCAAAGCCCTTGGTATGGATGGGCCGGCGTTTTACAACGCCAGAGAAACAATAACTAGCTTAAAAAAAACAAGAAAACATTTGATGATATCGCTGCAGGGTAAAGAGAATAAACTGTTTAATACTAGTGTTGAACTTGTTGGTGTAAACAACAGCAAGTGGCGGCTTTCACGCCTAAAAGTGTTTTTAAGCCTTCTTGAAGGTAAATCGATTGAAAAAATTTCAGGAGAATTAAAGATAAGCGAAAGGGCTGTTTATAAATCAATTGATACCGGGGCTCTGCAAACTCATAAAAAGCTGTTAGAAATATTTACGTCCACAATAAACAAACAAATGAGTTTAGCTTGAGTGGAATATTTCCTTAGCATTAATCTAGTAATTTTTGACAAGGTTTTTCTTTTTCTAGTTAAAAAAAGTTACTACTCCAAAGTAACAGCATATTTTCTTCTTTATCCTTATCCTGTAATACTTTTTCAGTTCCTTTACATTCTTAGCGTAGAGAAAATCCCTAAACTGAAAGTTTCAAAGATTCCTATAACCTCATCTGTAAGGGTAAGCGAGGAAAGTGAGTTAATGAGCGAATTATATCTAGACAAGATAATAGGGATATTTTAAGGGGTATAGCCATCTAATGCGCAAAGATATCAGGATAAAATTAAAACGAAAACTGGATTATCATTACAAAGCATTCGATAAATCAACAATATCTCCCGATCCGCTTGAATTTCTTCATGGCTATAAGAACTTCCATGATATTGAAATTGCGGGAATTATTGCATCCGTATTTGCTTATGGCAACGTAAGGCAAATAATTAATTCGCTCGAAAACGTTTTTAGCATAATCGGAAATTCACCGCTGGAATTTGTTCGGAATTACAATTACAAAAAAGATGCTGCAATATTTAGTAATATCAAGCATCGCTTTTATACGTCAGATGATATTGCCAGGTTTTTTAATTGCCTTAGCCTGGTTTATAACGTTTACGGATCATTGAACTACCTCTTTGTTTTATATCATTTTAGTGCGGACAAAAATATTAAAGAATCCGTTGCTAAATTCAGCACTAACCTTTTACATCTTTGCTCAACAGATGAGGAGCCGAGTCATGGCTTAAAGTTTATGTTCCCCGATCCTTTCAAAGGCAGCGCCTGTAAGCGTATGAACTTGTTTCTTCGCTGGATGGTGAGGAAGGACGAATTGGATTTTGGATTATGGAAGGAGCTGAATCCGGATCAATTGCTGATACCTGTAGATACGCATATAGCCAGGATTTGTAAAGACCTTAAACTTACCAAACAAAAAGCAGTATCCTGGAAAATGGCTGAAGAGATAACAAATAATCTTAAAAAATTTGATCCGTTAGACCCGGTTAAATACGATTTTGCGCTTTGCCATATAGGAATTAGAAAACTCGACTTTTAGAAATTAGTTTGCGATTGCGATTTTTAATCGAAATATTCTACACTTAAATTTTGTTCCATTAGTCCGTAATAAACAACAGGTGGAAAATGACCAACTCAACCGAATTGCGCCCCCGACCAACGCCGTTCTATCGATGGATGGTATTGATATTTATAAGCATGGCGATGTTCGGCAATTACTATATCTACGATAGTATTGCCCCGATTGCCGATATGCTGAAAGCTGATCTCGGATTCTCCGATACCAACATCGGGTCACTTTATTCAATCTATAGTTTTGCCGCTGTTATTGTGCTTATTTTTTGTGGAGTTGTAATTGACAGAATTGGCGTCCGCATTTCAATACTTATCTTCGGTATTTTTTGCTCAGTTGCAGCCTTAGTTACTGCACTTGCTTCCGGTTTAGAAGTTATGTTAGTGGGAAGATTAATTCTTGGAATTGGAGCCGAGCCCCTTATTGTTGCAATTACAACAGCGCTTGCTAAATGGTTTAAAGGAAAAGAACTTGGCTTTGCGTTTGGAATTAATCTGACTATTGCGCGACTCGGATCTTTTGCAGCAGACTGGTCGCCAACGTGGGGAAGCAACTTCTACGAAAACTGGAGCGACCCGCTTTACCTCGCATTCGTAATAGGACTTACATGTGTGATGGGAGGGGTTGTTTATTGGATAATGGAAGCTGCGGCCGAAAAGAAATACACACTTGGTGAAGCCGGAGAGACAGATAAATTCGTTCTGAGAGATGTAATAAAATTTGATAAAACATTCTGGTATATAGTAATCCTTTGTGTAACTTTTTATTCGGCAGTGTTCCCGTTCCGCACTTTTGCAATTAAATTTTATATGGAATTTCATGGAGCCGATAGGGAACTTGCCGGTCAGCTAAACAGCGCATTAATATTTGCATCAATGGTAGCGACCCCGCTGTTCGGATTGCTTGCCGACAAAATCGGGAAACGCGCAACGATGATGATGATCGGTTCGATACTTATCCTACCTGTTTACCTTCTGCTCGTCTACTCAGGTATATCCCTCTACGTCCCGATTATTATGCTAGGTATAGCATTTTCATTGATACCTGCGATTATGTGGCCTTCAGTAGCTTACCTTGTTGAACAAGGCCGGCTGGGAACTGCGTATGCATTGATGACGCTTATTCAGCAAATAGGTGTTTTTGCCTTCAATTATTTTCTTGGCTGGGCGAATGATTTTTCAGGTGCTTCGGCAGAGAATCCCGGAGGTTATGCTCTTGGTATGTGGATACTTTCCATCCTTGGAGTCATTGGATTTATTTTCGCATACCTATTGCGTAAGTCGGAAAAAGGTCCGAATAATCACGGATTAGAATCAGGCATGTTGAAAGAAAATGCATAATGAAAGTATTTCGCAGTTGATACCTGTTCATGCATGTGATTACGAAGTTAATGAAGGAATTGTAACTGCTCTCTATCGTAAAGAGAGCAGATCATTTATTGATAAAATTCTGTTCAGTAAATTGAATAAAACTCCGTATAAAATCGATTTCGATGAAATCGGTAGTTTTGTATGGCAGCAAATCGACGGTGTGCGGAGTGTGAATGAAATTACAAATATCTGTGAAAATCATTTTGCCAAAGGGCTTGAACAAGCCGGGGACAGGATCGAATTATTCGTGAAAGAACTAGCGAGAACTAAATTGATTACTTTGTATAAAAAAAGATAAGTTCCTATTATAAAGCGATTTTGTTATTTTGGCGTAAACTAAATATTTTATTGTAAATTGAAATATCGTTTGATATATATTATTCCCATTCTCTTTCTTGTGAGTGTAATTACGAATGCTCAGACCTGTGGTTTCGGGTGTCTTGGCTTAAGTGGATTCTACGGGGGATATTCATTTCAGAATTATGAGCCAACCGGTTTAAATGATCATCTATCGAAACTGGCACAGCAGTTTACTTCATCGCAGGACGAAATAAAATTTAATCGAGGAAAAGGATTCAGAATCGGGGCAAATATTTTTCGAGCAAAATTTAGCAAGTATTTTCTTACTGCAAAGGGATTCTATCAATTTCTAAAAGAAGAACAAACAGTATCAACATCTGCCGGAAATGAAAATTCATTTAAGTCGGTTTTGGAATTGAATCATTGGGGCTTGGGACTCGATTTCGGGATCCCCCTAGCGCGTTTTCTGAATTGGAAAATCATTGAAGGTGGAGTAACTTTTTACACCACTGATCTTTCGAATGAGTTAAATGCATCTGATCAGGAGGCTACTGAAAATAAGTTTGAACACGGTGACGTAAACGTAGGTTACTACGTAGCAACCGGTTTAATCATTCACATCATAAAAGATTATATAAGCATCGAAGGTACAGCGGCATATAACCAAGTAACAATTGAAGATCTAGTTGACGGCGATGGAAATTTATTGCTTGGCGATAATTCGAGTTCTTCAATTCTGGATAAGGGTAATTTTTCGGCTACTATACAGCTAAACATTGGCGTTCCACTATAACAGGATATTTTAATGGCACTAACAAAATTAGACAAAGCCTGTATTATTGCAATAAAAGACTGCATGGCGGCAAAACCTAAGGAAAAGATTTTGGTTGTAACCGATGAATTAAGATATGATATAGGAAAAGCGTTACATGCTAATGCTTTAAACTTGGGTTATACTTCTGTGTTGGCTGAAATGAAGTCTGCAAAGATTAATGGTGAAGAACCTCCAAAACCGATTGCCGAGTTAATGAAAATGTTTGATGTAGTTTTTTGCCCTACTACCAAATCACTTACTCATACAGATGCCCGCAGGGACGCATCTGCATTAGGAGTAAGAGTAGCGACATTTCCCGGTATTACAAAAGATGTTATGATAAGAGGTTTGAGCGCCGACTACAATGCAATTGCTAAACTAACCATCAGGATGAAAAAATTGTTCGAAAGAACAAAAATTGTAAGAGTTACTGCTCCTAATGGAACTGATATATTGATGGACATTACCGGTCGCACGGCAATTGCGAGCAAGGGCCTATTTCATAAAAAGGGTGAGGGTGGTAATTTGCCAACCGGAGAAACATTTGCTGCGCCTCTTGAAGGGAAGTCCGAAGGAGTATTTGTTGTTGACGGCTCGATGGCCGGTATAGGCGTAATTGGAAAAATTCCAATCAGGATTGAGGTTGAGAAGGGTTATGCTACTAAAATTACCGGCGGGGCAAATGCGAAAAAATTGACAAAAATGCTTGACGAAAATGGTAAAGGCGCACGCAATATTGCTGAAATTGGAATAGGAGCTAATGAAAAAGCCCGCCTTAGCGGAATGATTCTCGAAGACGAAAAAGTTAAAGGAACCGCTCACATTGCTCTTGGCAACAATATTACAATGGGCGGTAAAGTTGCAGTTCCAATACACCTCGACGGGGTAATTAAGAGACCTTCCGTGTACTTCGACGGCAAAGAAATAATGAAAAGCGGAAAACTCCTGATCTAGGCAGAACCTCCAGCACTCCGCCATATAATCTCATCTTGCGTCAAGATTGCAGTTTTTTTTGAAACTGGCAATCGTTTTTCATATATTTGCAAGCTAAAATTTTAAGCATACTAGTAAGGAAACAATGAAGTCGTTAAAAACACTTAATAATGTACAAAAAGAAGCGGTAGAATTTAATTCATCAGCACATTTAATAGTAGCCGGAGCGGGTTCAGGCAAGACAAAAGTTTTGACTCATAAAATAGCTTACCTGATTGAGAATGATTTTGATCCATCCAACATTTTAGCTTTAACTTTTACAAATAAAGCAGCCAACGAAATGAAAGAAAGAATTGCAAAATTGGTTGGCACAAAGTCTAAAAAAATATGGATGGGCACTTTCCACTCGATTTTAGCCCGCATACTTAGGGTTGAGGCTAAAAAATTAAACTATTTACCAAACTTTTCCATCTATGATAAAGAAGACTCGGTTTCGTTAGTAAGCAATATTCTCTCAATGCTTAATATTTCTATCGACGATAAAACACCTTCGGCAATTCATCATAGGATAAGCAACTTAAAGAACAAGATGATTGGACCGGATGAGTTTCTGGATAATATTGCGGAGACTGCTTCCGAAAAAAAACTTGCCCAGGTATTTAAGGAATATAACACACGTTTATTCGAAAATAACTCCATGGATTTTGACGATTTGTTATTGAAACCTATTGAGCTATTTAAAAATAACCAGACGGTATTGAACAAATATAAGCGACAGTTTAAGTACATACTGGTTGATGAATTCCAGGATACCAATAAAGCTCAGTACGAGCTTCTTAAACTTCTCGTTAGCGGTAGGACTAAGATATGCGTTGTTGGTGACGATGCACAAAGTATTTATGCTTGGCGCGGTGCTGACATTAGAAATATGCTTGACTATGAAAAAGATTTTGATAAAACAAAAGTGTTTAGACTTGAACAGAATTATCGATCTACAAAAACTATTCTTGCCGCGGCGGATTCCGTAATTAAAAATAACAAGGATCAGATTCAGAAAACATTATGGACTGAAAACGATTCGGGCGAAGAATTAACGCTTGTTCGTTGTTCCGATGAGAAGGATGAAGCTTTCCAGGTAGCAAAGTTGATTAAAAAAGAAGTTGCCGCCAAAAAATTATCACTTAAGGATATTTCAATTCTTTACAGGATCAATTCACAATCGCGTGCTCTTGAGGAAGCTCTCCGGCGTGAAAAACTTCCTTATAAAATTATAGGCGGAGTAGAATTCTATAAACGTAAAGAAGTAAAAGATATTATTGCGTACCTAAGAGTGTTGGTAAATCAAAACGATGAAGAAAGCTTACTTCGAATAATGAACTTCCCGCAAAGGGGAATCGGAAATACTTCAATTACAAAAATGATTGCCTTTGCTCGAAGTTTGAACCTTTCGCTCTTCCAGACCATGTCGCGAATATTTGAAGTAATTGAAGTGAAAGAAAGAATTCAAAAAAACGTAAAGCAGTTTAAGCAGCTACTTGACAAATACATCGAACTAAAGGATAAATTATCACTTGCTGAGCTTACTTCGGCGCTGGTTGATGAGCTTGGCGTTTTAAAGATGTATAAAGAAGAAAACACACCCGATTCACGCGCGCGCTATGAAAACGTTCAGGAATTACTGGCCGGTATTCAGGAATTTATGAACGAGAACAAAGGTGCGCTAATTGAGGATTTCCTAGGCGAAGTTTCTTTGCTTGCCGGCGTGGATCATTACAGCGATGAAAATAATTCGATAACCCTTATGACAATTCACAGCGCTAAGGGACTTGAATTTCCAATCGTTTTTGTTACCGGCTGTGAAGAAGATATTTTCCCGTTAAATAAAAAATTCGATTCCGATTCGCAAGTAGAAGAAGAAAGAAGACTATTTTATGTTGCTCTTACAAGGGCGGAAAAGAAAGTAATAGTTACTTATGCAAGGTCAAGATACCGTTTTGGTGAAGTGGCGTATCAAAGCCGTTCCAGGTTCATCGAAGAAATTAATCCAGATACTTACAAGGAACTAAACGGTAATGTGGGCAGAAAGTCCGGAAGAAAGAAAAAAGCCTTTTACGATGAAATGTACCAGGAAAGCTACGACGACTTCAACCAAGAATCGAGGTCGTTCAGGGTCGGAAGCAGGGTAACTCATGAACTGTTTGGAAAGGGAAAAATACTTGCTATTACGGGTAACGGAGATATGCAGAAAGTATCCGTTGCATTCGAGGAGCAGGGAACAAAAAACCTTCTCGCAAAATTCGCAAACTTAAAGTTAATTTAACAACCTCTGCGTAAAAATTGGTTTAAATTAATAAGGTAATGCATAATTATTATGACAGGCAATGGTGTATTTTATAAATAAAGGAGCTACAAATGAGAATTGGAATATTAACAGGCGGCGGTGATTGCCCTGGATTAAACGCGGTAATTAGAGCCGTAGTTCGAAAGTCTTATATAAACGGTCATCAGGTTATTGGACTTAGAAAAGGATGGCACGGTTTATTATCTAAAGACTATTACGAATTAACACTTGATGAAGTATCCGGCATTCTACATCGCGGCGGAACAATTCTCGGATCATCAAGAACAAATGTATACAAAGATGAAGGCGGTGAAGCAAAAGCGCTCCAAAATATGAAAGAGCTCAATCTTGATGCGCTTGTAGCTATAGGCGGCGAAGATACCTTGGGCGTTGCATCAAAGCTTTATAAAGCCGGTGCAAACGTTGTTGGGGTTCCTAAAACAATTGATAATGATTTGAACGCTACTGATTTTACTTTTGGATTTGACACAGCAGTTAATATTGCAACGGAAGCTATCGATAGGATTCACACAACTGCTGAATCGCACAATCGCGTGATGGTAGTTGAAGTTATGGGGCGTCATGCGGGCTGGATTGCTTTGCACTCGGGTATGGCTGGTGGCGCTGATGTAATTCTAATTCCAGAGAAACCGTTTGATTTGGACGAAGTGTGCGACCTGTTAAAGAAAAGACACGCACGGGGCAAATCATTCAGTATTGTTTGCTGTGCCGAAGGCGCAAAACTAAAAGAAAAAGAAAATGATAAAGAAGAAGGAAGCATGGTTCTCAGCAGTTTGAAAAAAGATTCCTTCGGTCATGTTATGCTTGGCGGAATTGGTAATGTTATTGCTGAAGAAATTGAAAAAAGAACAG
>JANQLA010000318.1 GCA_028280855.1 Melioribacteraceae bacterium | reverse complement strand
AGGATATACCATGGCCAGAAAATGTGAAGTGAGCGGAAAAGGACCTATTAGCGGTCATAATATTTCGCATGCCCATAATAAAACCAAGAGAAGATTTCTTCCAAACTTACAGAAAAAAAGAATTTGGGTTCAAGAATTAAATAGATTCGTAACGGTTAAACTAAGTACAAGCGCGCTCCGTACAATCAATAAAAACGGTACCAGCAGTCTTGCAAAAATGATTCGCGAAGGTAAGATTCAGGCAAGATAAAGAATGATAACCAAGTTTAGTAAAGCTCATTTCAAAATTTTGGGATGAGCTTTTTTTTGTTTAAACCCATAGATGTGGAGGTTCCGGATGTCAGGTATAAAATTCGTTTTTTTGTGTTTATTATTATGCGCTATTATTGTTGGGGGTCTTTTGAAAATTGATAAGTTATTTGGCGAACACGAGTTAAACTACAGCGCTGCAGTTGATGATATAATTACATATTCCCTTGAAAGACGAATTGGTTACAAGTGGCTCCGCGAGTTATGCGACATAGGCCCTCGACTCAGCGGATCGGCCCAATCAATGGAGGCAATTAAATGGGCTGAAAAGAAATTTATCGAAATGGGATGCGATACTGTTTGGCTCCAGCCGGTTATGGTTCCCAAATGGGTACGTGGTACGTTGGAACATGCGGAGATAGTCAAGTCAAAAGATCATACTAACAGGAAACTTAGCATCGCTTCTTTGGGAAGAAGTATTGGTACAGACGGTAAAATCTTACGCGCAAGTGTAATCGAAGTAAAAGATTTTAAAAGTTTTGCTTCCTATACACGCGAAGATGTCGAAGGAAAAATTGTGTTTTTCAATGAGCCGTTCGACAAATCAATTCCCGGTACTTTCAGGGCATACGGTAAAGCGGTTCAGCAAAGAGCTAAAGGCGCTATTGAGGCATCGAAACTTGGAGCGGTTGCCGCTATTGTTCGATCGGTTACTTCAAAGCCCGACAACGTTCCGCATGTGGGAACAATGAATTCATTCCCCGACTCGGTTAAACAAATTCCGGGCGTAGCTATAGGTGTGGAAGATGCAGAATTCCTAAGCAATTTACTTGTAGTTGAGCCCGATATAGAAATAGGTTTACAGCTGGATTGCTCTAACCTGGGTGAAGTTTTGTCGTACAATGTAATTGCAGAAGTAAAAGGAAGCGAATTACCCGATGAACTTATTGTGGTCGGAGGACACTTCGATAGCTGGGACAAAGGAGACGGCGCGCACGATGACGGTGCCCCGTGTATACAGACTATGGAAACACTTCATCAAATGATTGAACTGGGACTAAAGCCTAAAAGAACTATCCGTTGCGTACTGTTTATCAATGAAGAAAACGGAATTCGCGGTGCGCTTGAATACGCAAAATATGCCGAAGAAAACAACGAAATTCACGTTGCTGCAATAGAATCAGATCGCGGCGCCTTTATACCTCAGGGATTTAATTTAGAAGACAGCGATGAAGTATTGGAAGAAATGCAACGCTGGCTGCCGCTCTTGAATAAAGCAAAGATTGATTGGATTCGAAAAGGCGGAAGCGGAGTTGATGTGTCTAAGATTAAAAATGTTACGGCAAAGATCGGGTTCGTTCCGGATGATCAAAGATACTTCGATGTTCACCATTCGGATAATGACGTATTTGAAAGCGTTAACGCTCGCGAAATGCAGCTTGGCACTGCAGCAATTACGATTTTAACTTACTTGATCAGCCAGGAAGGATTATAAAAAAAGGGGCGACGTTCGCCCCTTTGGAATTTCGGTAATACTTTATCTTCTTGAATTTTTCTGTGTTGTGCTTCGGCTTTTTTTAACCTGCTTTTTATTTGTTGAGTAAGATTTTGAACTGCTCCTGCCGCTGCTTTTCGGCTTATAGGATTTTCCGCTTCTCTTTTTACTCTCGGAATAAGATTTTGATTTCACCGAATTCT
>JANQLA010000251.1 GCA_028280855.1 Melioribacteraceae bacterium | reverse complement strand
TCCCGCTATGTTCCGATAACCCTATCTCACAAGTCCGGCTGTTCGAATAGCCCTCAGTGCAGTTTTCCGGAATCTCTTTTTTCAGATTTGACAGCGCCGATTCACTCAACTCAGGGAAGTTGAAACCTCGATCGCCGGCAAAGCCGCAGCAGCCGACATCCTTCGGAACAATAACATCGGTAACACATGCTTCTGCTACTTTAATGAATTTCTCTTCCAATCCCATTTTGGTTGAGCTGCATGTTATATGAATGGTGGCAGGTTTGTTTTGTCTTGTAATGTTCAACTTGTCAAGCAGATAGTCGTGAATAAACTCAACCTGTTCATATATCTTGATCCCGTTATATTCACCATTCAAAGTAGCTAGGTAGTCTTTTATTCGATGCAGGCAAGGGCTCATGTCAAAAAGAATTGGGTACTCAAAACTATTGCTGGCTGTTTTTAGTTCGCCCAACAGTTCTTCTGCTTTTTCTGTGCCTGTTTTTATGAAACCTTTGCTGTTAAACGCCATTCCGCAGCACAAATCGTTAATTCGATCGGGGTAAATTATTTGGTAGCCTGCTTTGTGAAGCAATTTTTCCGTAACTTTAATTGTATCGACGTTCGTTTTGTAATCGGAAGCAACCCCCATG
Source organism: Melioribacteraceae bacterium (assembly GCA_028280855.1). Classification (GTDB taxonomy): domain Bacteria; phylum Bacteroidota; class Ignavibacteria; order Ignavibacteriales; family Melioribacteraceae; genus PGYT01. Next base: position 11,165 of record JANQLA010000251.1, on the reverse strand, counting down.
GATCTGGTAACGCAAGCAGGAAAGTATACTACTTTCAACCCACTTTCATTTGTTGGTTTACTTTGCTTAATTGGTTTGGCGCCTTTGGGCATGTACGGTGTCCAGCGAGGTAGGGCATTATTAGTAATTTTCCGAAGTGATTTTGTAAGACCTCCTATTAAATTGTTTCCGAGAGTACTTTGTAAAAAGTAAAGTGTATTTAATCCGAACCTGGCGCCGGCAGTAACGGAATTCATATGCTTCGAAACGAAACTCGCTATAGATTGTGTTGTTGGCGATACTTTCTCTGCTCGCAGTTCCTTAATTAGCTTCCCGGTATCAATTGTTACAGGACAGCTTATTGCGCATAAGCCGTCTGTTGCACAGGTATTATCGCCGTAATAATTATATTCCTCTATCAGCTCATTTAATTTTGATAACTCCTTACCTTCTTGCTTAAGTCGTTGAATTTCTCGCCATCCTACAATCCTTTGCCGAGGTGTTAGAGTAACATCCTTTGAGGGACAATTAACTTCGCAAAACCCGCATTCAATACATTTGTCGATAATTACATTTGCAACAGGCAGCGGCTTCAGATTCTGTAGGTGTATTTTCGGATCGTTGTTTAATATTACGCCGGGGTTAAGAATATTAAATTGGTCGAAAGTGTGTTTAATACGTTTCATCAAATCGTAAGCCTCTTCTCCCCATTCCTTTTCTACAAAAGGAGCCATGTTACGCCCTGTGCCGTGCTCAGCTTTAAGAGAGCCGTCGTATCTTTCTACGACCATTTTGACAACTTCATCCATAAAGTCAGAGTATCGCTTAACTTCCGATTCCGAATTAAAATCCTGGCTGAAAACGAAATGCAAATTGCCTTCGAGCGCGTGACCGAAAATTATCGCTTCGCTGTAATTGTATTTCTTAAATAGGTCTTGCAGTTCAGCTGTGGCTTCGGCCAGTCTTTCTACTTCAAAGCACACATCTTCAATTATAATCGTCGTTCCAGCTTTTCTCATTGCGCCAACGGAAGGGAAGAGACCTTTCCTTATTTTCCACAACTTTTCATGCTCGGATTTTACACTTGTAAATTCGGGTTGTACTTGAAAAGAGTAAGAAGATAACGCTTCGTAAATAGATGAGATATTTTCTTTTAAGCCGTCTTCCGTTTCCGAACCAGTTTCAATTAACAGGGCGGTTGCCCGGTCACTCAGATCCGCAAGATAACTAGGCATTCCAGGTTGATCTTCAACTGATTTAAGCGAAGCCCTGTCCATCAGTTCAACTGCTTCAACTTTACATTCTTTCAAACGGGGGATTGCCGAACATGCGTCATAAGAACTATTAAACACAACTAGTGCGGAGGCCCTGTTCGGAAGATCGTCTACGGTGTAATAAGTTATTTCAGATATAAAACCAAGCGTACCTTCGGAACCGATCATCAGATGTTGAACGATATCAATCGGATCGCTGAAGTCAACAAGCGCGTTTAAGCTGTAGCCGGTTGTATTTTTCAATGAATACTTGTGCCTGATCCTGTCGGCAAGTTCTTCATTTGCTTTTACTTCTTCCGACATATCTCTTAACGACTTAAGAAATAAAGGCGCTTCTTTCCTGAATTCTGCTACTGAGGTTTTATCCCCGGTATCGAGCACGTCTCCATTGGCAAATATTATTTTCATGCTTGCCAATGTTTTATAGCTATTTTGAGATGTTCCGCAGCACATACCACTGGCATTATTAGCTGCAATACCGCCAATCATTGCCGAGTTTATAGATGCGGGATCAGGCCCTATTTTTTTATTATATTGCCTAAGCTCCAGGTTTGCCCGCGCTCCAATTACCCCCGGCTGTAAACTTATCTTTGACTGATCCTCGCTGATCTTTATTCCTTTCCAGCCGGCATCGGTTATAACAAGAACCGAGTCTGTAATTGCCTGACCTGATAAGCTTGTACCGGCAGCCCTAAATGTGATTGGGGTTCTGTATTTGTAGGCAAGCTCAATAATTGTTCTTACTTCCGTCTCGTTAAGCGCTTTAATCACTACTTGTGGAATCATCCTATAAAAGCTTGCGTCGCTACCGTAGGCCAGTGTTCTCAAATGATCTGTAATTAAACGATCAGATGGTATTGTTTTGCTAAGTTGTTGAATAAATCCTTGAAGTGTAAGTTTCATTCTAAACGTATTCCGATAAAAGGGGTTGCTAAAAAAATATATTGAAGTACAAATCTATTATACGTTTTTAAATATTAAGTTTTATTCCGCAAATTTACGAATTGCAAGATTCTTCAACTTCTTCTATTGTTTTGGGAATTGGTTTACCAAGCACTTTGTAGCCGTCGTTTTTTACAAGCACATCATCTTCAATTCTTATTCCGCCGAAACCGGTATATTCCTCAACTTTGTCGTAGTTAATAAATTCTGCAAGTTTGTTTTCAGACTTCCAGTTGTCAAGAAGCTGCGGAATGAAATAACATCCGGGCTCAACTGTTAGAGTGTGTCCGGGCTGCATCGTCTTTGCAAAGCGTAAATAAGCCAATCCGAATTGTTCGCTTCTTTTAGTTTCTGTATCGTAGCCTACATTATTTTCTCCGAGTCCTTCCATGTCGTGTGTATCAAGTCCAATCATATGTCCGAGACCGTGTGGAAAGAATAATGCATGAGCTCCGTTAACAACTGCATCATCAACGTTACCCTTCATCAACCCTATATCTTTTAATCCCTCTGTTACAACTTGCGCAGCTTTGAGATGACATTCGCGGAAAGGTATCCCGGGTTTTATCATTTCGATGGCTGTTGTTTCAGCTCTTAAAACGGTTTCGTAAACCGCTTTCTGCTTGTCGTTAAATTTTCCGTTAACAGGAAAGGTGCGTGTAATATCACTTGCGTAGTGCATTAACGATTCCGCTCCCGAATCAAGTAAAGCCAGATCGCCATCATTCATAATATTATCGTGAAACTGGTTGTGAAGCGTTTCACCATGAATCGAAAAAATTATTGGGAATGATGTTCCTTGTCCCATACCGAGCGCAAGACCTTCAACAGCGCCGTAGACCTCTCGCTCAAGCAGGCCGGGCTTCGTATATTTCATAGCTAGTAAATTCATTGCATAACTTATCTCAAGAGCTTTTTCCATCTCCGCAACTTCTTCTTCGGTTTTAATTGATCTCTGCGCAACCACGGCTTCAATTAGCTCTTGGGATATGCCCGCTTTATTCTTCGATGGATGTATGCCGAGCCAGTCTTCAAAGTTTATGAGTAAATCATGTTTGTACTGGGGCAAGTAATGGATAGTTCGGTCTTTTTCCTTTGCATCTTTCAGAGCGTTGCTTAGTTCTACAAAAGGCTTGGTGTTATTAACGCCTACTTTCTCTGCCTTTACTTCTAACGGATCGTCCGGCCCCATCCAGACTACATCGTCAAGTTCGCGATCATCGCCAAAGAGAATATCTTCATTATTATCTATATCGATTACTCCTGCCAATCCGGGAAAATCCAATCCAAAATAATAGAGGAATGAGCTATCCTGCCTGAACTTGTAAACTTCCGCCGGATAGTTGCGGGGGCTTTCGTTGTTGCCTGGAAGAAAGATTAAACCGCTTTCAAGTACTCTTTTTAATTCGTTGCGTCTGTTCTTATATGTATTGGCAGGAAACATTGAAATCTCCGGTTTATGCAGGAAATTATTAATTATTCTATGTCAAATATAGTAAACAAAATGTTTGTCTTAAACATGATATACGACACAATTTGTATTAATTAATTTCAATTCCTGCGCGTTTATGACATATAAATTGACCTTGATATCCCCCAAATGTAATTTTGTTTAACTCCTTAAATAAGAGGACAAACTATTCTTATATGTAAATGTTCAACGAGCTTTTTCATTTTAGCATCCCTGAATTATATTTTTTAAAAGAGGACTGGAAGCAACTATAATTAACAAATATAAAGTTGTAATATAAGTTTACATACGGTTAAATCTATTTAAGGAGGTCGCCTGATGAAATCAGAATCATCTGTTTTAATTATTATTCTAATTATTTTTATCCGTTCTGCAATCTATTCACAACACGAAACCGTCAGCAACGGTAAGTGGTACTGGCCGTCTACCTGGTCAACCGACCCTAACTCCACATTTTACCCCGGTGAAAATGATGATGTCGTAATAAATCATGATGTATCCGAAGGAGGTGAATGTAGAAATCTTACAGTAAACGAAAGCGGTAGAATATTAGTAGGTGGAATTATTGTGCATGGGAACGTTATTAACTCCGGTTACATCGGGGATGATCCCAATCATGATTCTGACGAGTTTACTGCAAGGTTTTACGGTGATATCGCGAATGCTGGAACTATGAGTATTCAAACTACGTATCTAAGAGGTACATCAGATCAAAACATAAAAGGTGGAGATGAAGTTGTAACAGTTTTAGGCGCCTGTTATGACACAGATCCCAATAGTGCAGTAGTCTTTCAAGGATCTCAAACAATTAAGAACAGTTATTTGCTTATGGGGGAAATAAAACAGAATTACCTATAATTCCAGGCGCTTCAATGATATTAACGCGACAATACGATAATTGACGGCTGTACAATGGAAGGTAATGGAAACGTACTCGAATCGATAAACAACAGTCAGATCGGTTGGTCGGGAGCTATCGGATTTAATCCGCAACATACTACGCTCAAATATGTAAACTTCGACGGCACAACATATTTTACCGGTACCGGTGACGAAATCTGGGGTGTAACACTCGATGATTGTTTTAACAAAGGTGTTATTAGAGACGCCCCGGGACATGGTTCTTCTGGCCCTGAACGAGTTAAAGTTGTTGGTAAATTTATTAATAATGGTGATATAGGCAACAGGCCTAATACAAATTCGTATGGATTGTATCTTTATTTAAAAGGAGACCTGGAAAACAACGGAATAATAAACAACTCGCTTATTGAAGTCAGTGGTCAATCGGCGCAGTCAATTTGGGTTGACAAAGACGCCGATTTTTCACCGGGCGTTGTTGAAATTTTTTCTGAAATCCAGGGTTCTACATATCAATAGCTTAAGGATAATACAAATATAACTGATGCGATTAATAATCCATTCAAGATAAATGATTTCCGAACAGAAGACTATGGAACTTACCACTGTTTAGTGGATGGTAGTCTTCAAACGAGAAAAGTAACAATAGTAAATTCTACAGCTACATATGACATTGTTGATGATTTTGAGTCATACGAGGATTTCTCCTTATCATGTAGTCCATGGATAATGAATGATGTGGATCAAAGCACTACATACGGAATTGAGGATATAGATTTTACAAACTCGGGTTCCCCGATGTCGTTTATAGTTTTTAATAGAAATCAAACGAACCCGGCTACGCTAAATGAAGCATGGAATGCACACAGCGGTGAAAAATATCTTGCTTGCTTTGCAGCTACAACGCCACCGAATAATGACTGGTTGATTTCACCCCGGGTACTAATTAGTGATATGACAAAGTTCGACTTCTGGGCTAAATCAATTACGGACCAGTATGGGCTGGAACGCTTTAAAGTGGCTGTTTCAACTACAGGCACAGATTTTACAGTTATTTCAGAAGGGGATTATGTAGAAGCGCCAATTGAATGGACGTATTATAATTATGACCTGTCTCAGTATTCCGGGCAGGAAGTATATATCGCAATCAATTGCGTATCGCATGACGCGTTCGCTTTTATGGTTGATGACATTGAGATTGATTTGCCAACAAGAGTCGAAAATGTGGAACAACTCCCTTCTGAATATGTGCTTGAACAAAATCATCCCAACCCTTTTAACCCTGTTACGAAGATAGGATTTGTGCTACCTCAAAAATCAAAAGTAACAATAGAACTGCACAATATTGTGGGAGAGAAGGTAGCGGAAATTGTTTCGAGCAAAATTTATAATATTGGAAATTGGGAAGTTGAATTAAATACCGGTTCACTTGCTTCCGGTGTATATTTTTACACTATTAAAGCCGGTGCTTTTACAAAATCAATGAAACTGATACTGCTCAAATGAATGATGGCTTCGAACCGAGGGGTAGCGAAGTCAAATTATACAGATGTGAATCATAAAGCCCGGCATTTTCGCCGGGCTAAAATTCTATTTAACCAGGAGCATTCTCCTGCTGTCAACAAATTGTTTACCGCTAAAACCGGAAGTTGCAGTCATCCTGTAAATGTACATTCCTGATGTTAAGCTGCTGCCATAATCATCATTAGCGTTCCATTTAACACTGAAAGCGCCCGGACCATATGCTTTGTTTACAACCGTGGAAACTTTTTGCCCAAGTGAATTAAAAACATCGATTTTTACATCGCTTGCTTCGGGTAAGTTAAAGCTGATGTTGGTAGTTGGATTAAAAGGATTTGGGTAGTTATTATTTAGCTTGTACGAAGAAACGATTGCACCAATGTTTTCAACAGAGGTTGGATTCGGTACGCTGTTTGGGTCGCCCGGGTTAGTTACCAGCGCCGGATTGCCGATAGCTCCGCCAATCCATTCGCCGTTAGGATCCTGCAATTCTTCACCGTTGGTAAAGCCGTCGTTATCAGAATCAATTGAAGCTAAGTCTGGTCCCCACACAACATTACTGTTTTGCAGAAATCCTGTACGAACAGTTTCACCAAATGCGGTTCTGGCACCGCCGCCGCCCGGGCTTACATGACAATTTGCACATTGGTTAACATTACCGTTTGGTATCTGGCCGACTCTAAAACTCCTGCTTACCATGATTGTGAAAGTGAAGATAATAAATGAAAAAAGTAGGTGTGGTAAATACTTGCGCATAAGCAACCCCCTATTTATTATAATTATAAATTAAATTATGAATTTCCGTTTTGCTGTCATCTTGATTACATAAACAATACGAAATGTATTAAAATAAAGTTCATTAAGTAGTGGAAAAATTTTGCGCTATAATACCGGTAGATAGTTTTGGCGGTAGATGTTAATTAAAAAGCCGCCTGATGAAGACGGCTTTTTATATTAATACACTAATTTTTAGATTCTTGAGTTCGTCTTATTACGGAAATGAAAAATCCGGCAGACATTACAATAACACCTGCCCAAACAAGATTTATGAAAGGCTTGATGCTTGCATCTATTGTTAAGCTTTCCTGCGGTTCATCAATTTCTTCCGGCTCAATGGAGTTGCCGGAAATTGTAGAGAATACAAGTTGAATGGCTCCTCCGGCGTCCAGATTCGTCATGTTTATTTTCAGATCGGCATTTTCTACTTTAACGTCTTGAAATGTTTTTTTCTCACCGCTGGCAATCATACGGGGTTCAACATCGTAATTGTTTCCGTTTGCCTCAACCTGTAATTGTGCGCCGATAAAAAATTCCTTGCCGGCTTGCATTGCAGACATGGCATCGCTTGGAAAGTTGAAGCCCGTAAAAGTTATTTTGCTTCCGTTAAATTCTTTTATTTCTCCTTTCCTGAGCGTTACCGGCGTTCCTTGAGACACACCGTGATTATGCCCCGCGTGCGAGCCTTCATCATAACTAATTGGAGAAACATAAAAATCTTTTGTTAGTTTATTCCAGATATCGGGTTCACGCATCAAGCTATTGTTGAATTCCGCAACATACATAACGGGTGAAACAACTTGAGAGGAAGAGCCTTTTGCGACATCGATATTGAATTGATACTTACCGTCAGGTGTGGGGGAATAGCCCTGAAAAGTAAGTTCGTAACCCATTACTTCTTTTGGCTGACCTTTGACAAGCTGTACTTGTTTATCTTTGCTAAACCCCCCTGTTGCAATAACGCCTAATAAGAATAAAGCAATACCTGCGTGTGCAACATACGCCCCCAGGTGAAGCCTTCTATTATTAAATATTTTTAAGGCAATTTCCATGTTTACAAATAACGCAAACGCACTTGAAAATGTTAATAAAATCAACATTAGATTGTAAACACCGCCTAAAAGTACAATTGCTAATGTAGCGGCGGCAGAAAGTACAAGAGAAAGTCTTGAATCTTTTAATATCTCATTCGATTGTGTAACCTTCCATTTCAAAATTAAACTGAAGCCATTAATTAACCCGATAATAATCGCGATTGGAAGATTTAGCTCATTGTAAAAAGATAGCTGAACCGATCTGCCGAAAATAGGTGCTGAAGTACCGGCTAAAACAATCACCGCCGAAGCTATAAGAGCAACTGCACCTGTAAACAAAGCTAACTCTCTTGATGCTAAATTATCTTCGCCGGTAAAATTCTTTTCAAGGTATTTCCACCTGTAAGCAACAGCACCCAGGCCAAGTAAAGTAAATGTGCCTATAAATAGGGTTAATAGAAAGTAAGCCAGCATACCCGGGCTAACAAATGAATGAACCGAGGCATCACCCAGTATGCCGCTTCGTGTTAAAAACGTACTATAGATTACCAGTATATAGGTCATTATGGCAAGTATTAGGTTTGTTTTAACATAGCGCCCAGGCTCACTAGCCGTCTGCGTTTTGCGTTGAATCAACATTGTGTGAAGTAATGCCACACCTATTATCCAGGGAACAAGAGACGAATTTTCCACAGGGTCCCATCCCCAGTAACCGCCCCAGCCAAGCACTCCATACGCCCAGTATCCGCCGAGCATTATGCCTAATCCAAGCACCATCATGCTGGCTAAAACCCAGGGTAATGATTGTTTTACCCAATCTTTGTATTCGTTTTTCATAAGTGCAGCAAAGGCAAAGGCGAAAGGTACAGCAGACATTGCAAAACCAACAAACAACACCGGCGGATGAATTTGCATCCAAAAATTTTGAAGAAGCGGGTTTAAACCCTTACCTTCTATCAGGAAATCACTGAACGCAATTCCATTAGCATTTAGCGCGGCAACTAATTGCGAATTAACCTGGATCAAACTTTTATTCGTGCCGGGATCGGTAAATAGAAAATTCTGTAAAAACGGGGCGGCATTCATTAGCTGGCCCGCGCTTGATACATTTACGAATTGTGCGCTGAACTTTGCCGCATCTACATATTGCGGGTCAACCCAGATAAATGTGAACGGGCTTTTTAATCCCGGTGCAACCATCATAAGCAGGAACCCAATAGCAAGCGTAAAGATCATCATAACTCTTTGCTCAAGGTCGCCTCTTTTTGATGTATACTCAAGAAGCACTAAACCTACTATAACAGCAAACAATATCCACAGAAGAAAACTTCCTTCTTGCCCTGCGTAAAAAGTAGACATCAGCAGCCCGGTTGGGAGATCGCTACTACTGTAGTTATATACATACTTGTATTGATATTGATGCGTCAGTATGGCATTCAACAACATAGCCGAAGCTGCTATTACCGAAATTGAAGTTGTATGAAAACCTATACGCGCAAATTTTAATGTATTCGAATAACCTTTGAAGGTTAGGTAATACATGATAATTGTAAAAACACTCGCCATTAGACCGAGTGTAAGTAAAACATTACCTATCATTGTTAGCTCCTTCTGGAGTGATTATGATTTAGCTTGTTGTTCGTATTCAGACTCGTATTTCGACGGACATTTTGTCAAAATATCCGAAGCGTGAAATACTCCTTTATGATATTTTCCCGTAACAACAACGCTGGTTGATGATTCGAAGTTGTTTGGCATCGCGCCTTTGTAAAAGACTTTTAATTCTGTGCCTTTATAGTCTGCCATATGGAAAGTAAATATGTTTCGCTCGGTATCAAGCTTATAGCTCTTGGCTTTTACCCAGCTTCCTGTAGCTTTGATAGTTTTATCCGACGATTTGATTTTTGCAAAATCTTCTTCGTATGCAACATTGGTTTGTGTAAATAAGTACGCCATTACACCAAAGAAGACTGCAATAATAATACCGCCGAATATATATTTGTTATTCATTTTACTCTGCCTCTAACTCTTTCTCTATTTTTTTTAATCGTTTATCTGTGTTCGTTAAAAATGTGAATATTCCGCCCCACACGATTAGCACTATAATTAAAACAATATATATAGAATTGTTCTCAAGAAACGAAGTCAAGCCTTCCAAGAATTACCTCAAATTAACTTTTTGTTCAATTTGTCGTTTATAATAATCGATTTATAATTTAACCGCCACATCCAAAAGTATAATATCGTAAATGCAGTTAACGATAGGTAGAAGATCAACTGCATATTGCTATTCATTTTAAAATCGACAACCGGTCCAAGATTGTCGTCGTTTGCCGAACCGGGATGTAGCCCTGTCATTATTCTCGGCATAATAAATATAAAGAAAGGTACGGTTAAAAATGCCAAAATTGAGTAAACCGCCGAAAGTTTTGCCCGTTTTTCTTCATTTTCAACTGCCGAACGAAGAGCAAATAATGAGCCGTAGATCAGAAGCAAAATAAAGATGCTGGTTTCCCTCGGATCCCAGTGCCAAAAAGCGCCCCAGGTAAACTTAGCCCAAACAGAACCGGTTACCGTTGCGAGAATGCTGAAAACAAAGCCCAGCTGAAGAGCCGAATTTGACCGGGCGTCGTCATCCAAATCCTGGTTTCTTAAATACTTTATACCGTATATCATTGCCATCAGGAAAGCCAGAACGGATAGCCAGGCGGTAGGTACATGAAAGAAAATAATTTTTGCAAGCTGACCCAGTCCCGGGATAAACGGAAAATGATACCATGCTTCGGGCCTATCTACTATCGGGAAGGAAATACCTGCAATAATTACAAAGCTCATCAGGAAAAAAAGAATGTATTTCAGATATTTGTTAAGCATATAAAATTATTTTATAGTGTAAAATAATGTCGATAAAAATACATAATAAAAGATAAAAATAGAAGCATGCTAAATGTAATTTGAGATGGACTACGCGAACTAATTTCCGTAAGAATCTTTACGAAGGCTCAGATCTAAAATAAAAACAACTATAATTTCATTTTCGATTTTGTAAAATAGTCTATAATTACCAATCCGAAATCTATAAACATTTTCGAATTGCCCCGAAGCTTTTTTATGTTCGGTCCATAAAACGGATTTCTTTTTAGTTGTGGATAAACAATCGTTTTTATTTTTTATAAACTGGTCGGTATTTTTTTGATGACACTTTTTTTCGGAATGTCTTGGTTTCAGCGATTCTAAATTTATTCAATAAATTCATAATCACCCGAACCAATTTCTCTTAGTGATTTGTGAAGATTTGATGTCAATTCT
>JANQLA010000189.1 GCA_028280855.1 Melioribacteraceae bacterium | reverse complement strand
CTTTCCTTAAGCACTGTCTTCATCATAGCAATGTCTTTTTTAACCAATTTTAGCTTAGCAGTATTAGTTAAATTTTTAAGTTCATGCTGGAATCTAAGATCAAGTAGATTTGCTTCTTCTTCTTCTATTCTTTTGAATATTTCATCGTCCGACATTTCACGAATTTCGTATATCTTCATCTGTAAACCTTAACTAATTAATTTTCGTAGTCTGGTCTTATTGCCATTTTGGTTTTAATGGGTAGTTTGTGCGACGCCAACTGAAAAGCTCTTTCGGCAATTTCTTTCGATACACCGGACACTTCAAACAATATTCTGCCCGGTTTAACAACAGCAACCCAAAATTCGGGGTTGCCCTTACCTTTACCCATCCTGGTTTCAAGAGGTTTTTTAGAAACAGGTTTGTCGGGAAATATTCTGATCCAAACTTTACCGTCTCTTTTCATAGTACGGGTAATAGCTATACGACATGCTTCTATCTGCCTGCTCGTAATCCAGCCTGCATCAAGCGCTTTGATTGCAAAATCACCAAAACTTACAGTGCTGCCCCTGTATGCTTTACCTTTTCTTCTACCTCTGTGTGATTTTCTATATTTTACTCTTTTGGGCATTAACATGAACAAAACTCCTGGTAATCTTTAATCCGCTAATCTTTTACCTAATATTTCGCCTCGGCAAATCCAAACTTTAATACCAATTGCACCGTAAATTGTATGTGCCGTAGATGTAGCATAGTCAATATCGGCTCTTATTGTATGCAGAGGTATTCTACCTTCTTTATACTGTTCGCTTCTGGCCATTTCTGCACCACCCAAACGACCAGAGCACATAATTCTTATTCCTTCAGCACCCATTCTCCTGGCTGCGGTAATAGCTTGCTTCATTGCTCTTCTGAACGAAATTCTCCCCTGCAACTGCGAAGCAATGTTATCCGAAACAAGCTTAGCATCCAACTCAGGTCTTTTTATTTCAGTAATCTGAACTTTAACTTCTTTATCGGTAATTTTTTTAAGCTCCTGCTCAAGCTGAGCTATCTCTTTACCGCTTTTACCGATGACAACTCCCGGTCTTGATGTATGGATGGTTAAAATTATGTTTTTAGAAGTACGATCAATAATTATCCTTGAAATACCGGCTTTCTTAAGCCTGTTCCTAACATATTTGCGTAACTTTTCGTCTTCCTGTAATTTGGTCGAATAACTTTTACTTTCGTACCAGTTCGATTCCCAACCACGAATAATGCCGACCCTAAAACCTATTGGATTAACTTTCTGACCCAAAAATCCTCCGATATTTAATCTTTTGTCGCTACAACTATTGTTAAATGATTCGATCTTTTTCTGATCCTGTAAGCTCTACCCATTGGCGCAGGTAACATTCTTTTCAATGTTGGTCCCTGGTTAACGTAAGCTTCTTTAACTATCAAATCAGAAGTGTCATTCTTAGAATCTTCATCTTTATTGAAAAGATTAGCAATTGCGCTTCTTAAAACCTTTTCAGCGTGCTTCGACGCATGCTTCGGTGAGAAATGAAGGCTTTCAATCGCTTTATCAACTGCCTGACCTCTTATCGTGTCGATTACCAACCTCATCTTTCTGGGAGATGAGCTGATATATCTGTGTGTCGCTTTAGCTTCCATGTATAAAATCCTATCTACTTACGAGCTGCTTTTTCTGCTTTGGTTCCAGGATGTCCCCTGAATAACCTAGTCGGTGAAAATTCACCTAGTTTATGACCTACCATATTTTCGGTTATATATATGGGGATCATTTTATTACCGTTGTGAACGGCAATTGTGTGTCCTACAAACTCAGGGCTAATAGTACTTGACCTGGACCAGGTTTTAATAATTTTCTTTTGATTTGTTTCGTTAAGCTTCCTGATCTTAGCAAGCAATTTTACATCAATATACGGACCTTTTTTAACTGATCTTGGCATACTCTATACTCTATGCTTTTCTTCGTTTTATAATGTACTTGTTACTTTGATTTTTCTTCTTACGTGTTTTTAAACCTTTGGCAGGCTGTCCCCACGGAGAAACAGGATGTCCACCGCCAGACGACTTACCTTCGCCTCCACCCATTGGATGGTCAACAGGATTCATAGCAACACCGCGTGTTTTAGGTCTTCTACCTAACCAGCGGTTCCTCCCGGCTTTACCAAGGCTGATATTAAGATGATCACCATTTCCAACCACCCCGTAAGTAGCCATACACTCTACGCTAATAATTCTTACTTCGCCAGAAGGCATTTTTAACTGCGCATACTTCCCTTCCCTGGCCATAAGCTGCAAAGAAGCTCCAGCGCTTCTGCCTATCTGACCACCTTTCCCAGGCTTCAATTCAACATTATGAATAAAACTTCCGAGAGGCAGATCCTTGAGTTTGAGTGCATTACCTGTTCTTATCTCTGCATTTTCACCGGAAACAAGAGTATCCCCCACTTTTAATCCGTCGGGTGCAAGGATGTATCTCTTTTCACCGTCTGCGTAATGAAGCAACGCAATCCTGCATGTTCTGTTGGGGTCGTACTCAATTGAGAAAACTTTTGCCGGAATGTTGAACTTGTTTCTCTTAAAATCTATTATCCTGTATTTTCTCTTATGACCGCCTCCGCGAGCCCTGCTGGTAATTCTACCTTTGTTATTTCTACCAGCGCTTTTCTTTAAAGAAGCAGTCAAACTTTTTTCGGGTGATGTTTTAGTAATTTCCTCAAAAGTAGAAATTGACTGGTACCTGGTTCCCGGTGTATTTGGTTTTAATTTTCTAATTGCCATTGTTATAAAGCTCCAATTCCTAATCTACACTTCAGTAAAGAGGTCTATTGTTTGACCTTCTTTTAATGTAATAATCGCTTTCTTATGTTTCGGTGTTCTACCCGTAAACCGCCCTCTTCGTGTGAACTGAGTTTTCGATTTACCTTTGTGCCTTATAGTATTAACCGCTACTACATCCACATCAAATTTTTGTTTAATAGCCTTTGCTATTTCAACCTTGTTCGCATTAATATCTACAATGAATCCGTACTTGTTTTCATTTTCAGTAAGATCTGTAATCTTTTCTGTTATCAGCGGCCTTATTAAAATATTATGCATCTTTTCCTCAACATCGGATTAATTAAATGTACTTTCCAGTTTCTCAACAGCGCCTTTTTGAAGCAATATCACCTGGTTGTTTAAAAGCTCGTAAGCCGATACTTTTTCTGCTTCACGGATATAAACCTTCAAAATGTTCCTGCCCGATTTATAAACGTTTTCCTGGGTTCCATTTGTAAGAACTAAAGTCTTTTTACCATTCAGACTCAACGAATCAAGAATCTGTCCGAAATCTTTTGTCTTGGGCGCATCGAAATTAAAATCTTCAACAACCATTATCTGTTCGGATTTAGCTTTAATAGACAATGCCGATTTTCTTGCGAGCCGGTTAACTTTTTTATTTATCTTTTGCCTGTAGTTTCTCGGCTTAGGTCCAAAGATGGTTCCGCCGCCAATCCAAATAGGAGACCTGGTAGTACCAGCTCTAGCCGTTCCCCGGCCTTTTTGTCTCCATGGTTTTCTACCGCCGCCCCTAACTTCATTTCGCTCTTTGGTTTTATGCGTACCTTGCCTTTGAGCAGCCAAATAAGCTTTTACAGACAAATAAATAACATGATCATTTGGTTCGATGGCAAATATATTATCTGATAACTCAACCGATTCGCCTGATTTAGTACCATCTATTTTATAAACATCTACTTTCATCACTCAACCAATTACTTATTAATTTCAACGATACTGTTAACTGATCCCGGAACTGCGCCTTTAACCAATAATAGATTTTTTTCGGGAATAACTTTTACTACTTCAGAACCGGTATGAGTAAATTTTTTATACCCTGTTCTTCCGGCCATTTTAGTGCCTTTGAATACCCTGGACGGATAGGAGCTTTGACCAATTGAACCCGGCGCTCTTTCTCTATCGCCCTGTCCGTGCGTTCTGCCGCCGACTCCGCCAAATCCGTGTCTTTTCATAACACCCTGAAAACCTTTGCCTTTCGATTTACCGGTTATTTTAATCGGATCTCCTTCGTTGAAGATATCTACCAAAACAGTGTCGCCAATCTTGTATTCGCTTACGTCAAAATCCTTAAACTCTTTTAGTATAGCTGCAGGTGAAATGTTGTGCTTCTTGTAATAACCGGACACAGGATTGGTAAGTTGTTTCTCCTTCTTAACGCCGTATCCTAATTGAAGCGCTTCATAACCATCTTTATCTTTCGTTCTGATAGCAACAACATTGCACGGACCAGTTTGCAGCACAGTTACCGGAATAATTTCTCCGCCTTCTGCGTAAACACTGGTCATTCCTATTTTTTTCCCTAACATACCAGGCATCTTTATATCCTTATAGCTTTATCTCTATGTCAACACCCGCCGGAATTTCGAGCTTACTTAATGAATCGACGGTTTTGTTGTTGGAATTATGTATATCGATAATTCGTTTGTGCGCACGTATTTCAAATTGTTCTCTGGATTTTTTATCAACGTGCGGAGAGCGTAAAACAGTGTAAACTGATCTTTTTGTTGGCAAAGGAATTGGGCCTGAAACTACGGCACCAGTACTCTTAACTGTTTTAATAATCTTTTCTGTCGATTTATCAATCAAAATATGATCGTATGATTTCAACTTAATTCTAATCTTTTGACCTGCCAATTTCCAGCTCTCCTAAATTTTAAGCGGGCTACCAAGCAAAGCAGCCCGGCATAATTTTATTCATGTATTTTTGTTACTACACCAGCGCCAACTGTTCTACCGCCTTCGCGAATAGCGAATCGGAGTCCTTCTTCCATAGCGATTTCAGAAATCAATTCGATTTTCATCTTAACGTTATCGCCGGGCATAACCATTTCAGTACCTTCAGGTAAAGTAGCAACACCTGTTACGTCTGTTGTTCTGAAATAAAACTGAGGCCTGTATCCAGAGAAGAAAGGTGTATGACGTCCGCCTTCATCCTTTGACAAAATATACACTTCGCAGTCAAAGACTTTGTGAGGTGTAATTGAAGCGGGTTTAGACAATACCATTCCTCTTTGAATTTCGTTTTTATCAATACCTCTCATCAGAACGCCCGCATTGTCACCGGCTAAAGCAGAGTCAAGTTCTTTACGGAACATCTCAATACCTGTCACAACGGTTTTCTTGTGCATTCCTAAACCAACTAATTCAATTTCTTCACTTAATTTTACTTCGCCTCTTTCTACCCTACCGGTAGCAACAGTACCGCGACCCGTAATTGAGAATACATCTTCAACAGGCATTAGGAAAGGTTTGTCTACATCTCTTTCAGGTAATGGAACGTAATCATCAACAGCGTCCATTAGTTCCCAAATAGAGTTTAGTTTTTCGTCATCGACCGGAATTGAATCATCAGATGATGCTTCAAGAGCATGAAGAGCAGAGCCTTTGATTATCGGAATATCATCACCCGGAAATTCGTATTCACTCAACAACTCCCTCAGTTCCATCTCAACAAGCTCAACAAGTTCTTCGTCGTCAACCAAGTCAACCTTATTCATGTAAACAACTATTTTAGGCACGCCTACCTGACGAGCTAATAATATATGTTCTCTTGTTTGAGGCATAGGGCCGTCGGTAGCGGCTACAACCAATATAGCGCCGTCCATTTGTGCAGCGCCCGTAATCATGTTTTTAACATAGTCGGCGTGACCGGGACAGTCTACGTGAGCATAGTGTCTATTTGCAGTTGAATATTCCACGTGAGCGGTTGCAATTGTGATACCTCTTTCTCTTTCTTCAGGTGCATTATCAATACTATCGAATGATCTTTGCTCTGATAAACCTTTTTTACTAAGAGCCATGGTAATAGCGGCAGTTAGAGTAGTCTTACCATGATCCACGTGACCGATAGTACCTACGTTCACGTGAGGTTTACTTCGATCAAATTTTTCTTTTGCCATCGAGATTACTCCTTGTTACTAATTGATTGTTAAACTAATTCTTCTTTTCTACTTGACAATTTTTCCGATAACTCATCGGTTATAGATTTTGGAGCTTCAGAGTAATGCGAAAATTGCATTGTATATATTGCTCTCCCCTGCGTCATCGAGCGTAAAGTAGTAGCATACCCAAACATTGAAGCAAGTGGCGCCAACGCTTTTATAACCTGGGCATCTTTGCGCGCATGGAAACCTTCAATTTTTCCTCGCCGTGAATTCAAGTCGCCCATAACATCGCCCATGTATTCTTCAGGTGTAGTGACTTCAATAGACATCATCGGCTCCAACAGCACAGGCTTAGCTTTCTTTGCGCCTTCCCTAAATGCCATTGAGCCGGCAACCTTAAACGAAATTTCATCCGAGTCAACTTCGTGATAAGAGCCGTCATACAATTTAACCTTAACGTCAACCACAGGGAATCCGGCAACTACACCGTTACGCATTGCTTCCTGGACACCTTTGGAAACAGGTGTGATATATTCTTTGGGAATAACTCCGCCGACAATAGAATTTTCAAATTCATACCCCTTGCCTGCCTCATTAGGTTCAATCTCCAGCCAAACATGACCGTACTTTCCGCGTCCGCCGGTCTGTTTAGCAAACTTGCCTTCCGACTTAATCGCTTCTGTAATAGTTTCCCTGTAAGCAACCTGCGGTTTTCCAATATTTGCCTCTACCTTAAATTCGCGCTTCATTCTGTCAACGAGTATTTCCAGGTGAAGTTCACCCATTCCGCTTATAAGCGTTTGACCTGTTTCCTCATCCACTTTTACTTTAAATGTCGGATCCTCATCAGAAAGCTTTGCAAGAGAATCCGATAACTTATCCTGATCGACTTTTGTTTTCGGTTCAATTGCAATTTGAATAACAGGTTCGGGGAAAGCCATTTTTTCAAGAACTATCGCGTCATCTTCCGAGCACAATGTATCGCCGGTACGTGTATGCTTCAATCCAACTATTGCTGCAATATCACCGGCCCGAATTTCATCCAAATCTTCACGCCTGTTAGCATGCATAAGCAACAGTCTCCCAACCCTCTCTTTCCTGCCCGAAATTGAGTTGAAGATATATGACCCGGCTTTTAACTTGCCTGAGTATACTCTCGCATAAGTTAGCTTGCCAACATACGGATCGGTCATAATTTTAAAAGCAAGTCCGGCAAACTTTTCACTCTCGTCAACTTTTCGAACAATATCATCATTTTTATGAACATGATGCGCATGTAATTCAGGGGTATCCAGAGGTGATGGAAGGAATTCAACAACAGAGTCGAGTAACTTCTGCACACCTTTATTCTTGAATGACGACCCACACATAACAGGAACAATCTTAAGTTGGATTGTTGCTTCACGCAAAACAGCTTTTACTTCATGTTCCGAAATTTCTTCACCTTCAAGATACTTTTCGAGAAGCGAATCATCTACATCGCTAACAGCTTCCAACATAATCGTTCGATACTTTTCAGCAAGCGCAACTAGATCAGCAGGAATATCCTGATCCTCAAAGGTTGCACCTTGCGTATCTTCGTGATACATTCTTGCAGTCATTGACATCAGGTCAATTACACCGGAGAACATATCACCTTCACCAATCGGTAAAGTGATAGGAATAGCATTAGCGCCGAGTCTTTCTCTCATCATATCAACTGCGTGATAAAAATCTGCTCCAACCCTATCCATTTTATTAACAAAAGCAATTCTAGGAACCTTGTACTTATCTGCCTGGCGCCACACCGTTTCCGACTGGGGTTCAACACCGCCAACAGCGCAGAATAGCGCTATTGCACCATCAAGCACTCTTAGGGATCTTTCTACCTCAACTGTAAAATCAACGTGTCCGGGCGTGTCAATTATATTTATCTGGTTGTCTTTCCAGAAGGCGGTAGTAGCAGCGCTGGTAATTGTTATTCCTCTCTCTTTCTCCTGTTCCATCCAGTCCATTGTTGCGGCGCCGTCGTGCACTTCGCCAAGCCTGTGAACTTTACCGGTATAAAACAAAATTCTTTCGGTCGTTGTCGTTTTGCCCGCATCAATATGCGCCATTATTCCAATATTTCTTACCTTATTTATATCTACTCGCTTGCCAGCCATCGTAACATCTAACCTCTCTACCACTTAAAGTGAGCAAACGCTTTGTTTGCTTCAGCCATTCTGTGCGTATCGTCTTTCTTTTTTACTGATGAGCCTTCGCCATTGGATGCAGCAATAAGCTCCGCAGCCAATTTTAAGGACATTGATTTATCTTTTCTATCCCTAGCATAATTTCGTAACCATCGGAATGCTAAAGCAGTACGTCTTTCAGCCCTTACCTCCATCGGAACCTGGTAAGTTGCACCACCAACTCTTCGGCTTCGCACTTCGACCATTGGAGATACATTGCTAACAGCTTTCTTAAACACTTCTAAAGCAGGCTTTTTGGTTCGTTGCTCGATAACATCAAAACTATCGTATACCAATCTTCTCGATGTAGATTTTTTACCGCTCCACATAATGTAGTTAATAAATTTAGAAACCAGGATATCATTAAACTTAGGGTCTGGTTTAATATACCTTTTCTCTGCTCTTCTCTTTCTCATGACTCATCTACTTTTTAGGTTTTTTTGTACCGTACTTTGAACGGCCTTTTTTTCGTTCCTCAACACCGCTGGTATCCAACGTGCCCCTGATTATATGATAACGAACACCTGGCAAGTCTTTAATTCTTCCGCCTCTTATCAAAACGATTGAGTGCTCCTGAAGATTATGACCTTCACCGGGAATATATGCCGTTACCTCAATACCATTCGTTAATCGTACCCTGGCAACTTTTCTCAAAGCTGAATTTGGTTTTTTAGGTGTAGTGGTATAAACACGGGTGCATACACCTCTTTTCTGAGGACATGCAGCCAAGGCCGGAGCCTTATTTTTCGAGGCTATAACCTTTCTTCCTTTTCTAACCAACTGGTTTATTGTTGGCACTTAAATACCTCCATAAAAATAAAGTGCTTAAAAATTCAGACTCTCAATTTAGGACTTTTTCTTCCTAAAGTCAAGCAATCTACTTTCATTATCTTTGTTTTTACTCTGTTTTCGCTGCTTCTTTCTCTTCTTCAAATGCGGCGGCTTCTTCCTGTTTTACTTCTTCGCTTGCAAGAATAATTTTATCGTATTTTTTGAGCCCAGTTCCAGCAGGAATCAGATGACCCATCACTACATTTTCTTTTAGACCGTTCAGGTAATCAACTTTAGCTTCCGTGGCAGCATTAGTTAATACTTTTGTAGTTTCCTGGAATGAAGCTGCTGAAATAAAGCTCTCAGTTGAAAGCGCAGCCTGTGTAATTCCAAGTAAAACGTTATCAAATGTCGCAGGTTCAGCGTCTCTAACTTCCATAGCGTCTTTGCTCTTGCGTTCAAGATCAGCCTGCACTTCCCTGAATTTAGCCCGTGTTATAAGAGAGCCTTTATGATACCTGGAGCCGCCAGGCTCATCGACATAAACCATACCGCGAATAGTCTCATTCTCTTCAACAACTCTGACCCTGTCAACAAAGTCTTCATCAATAAATTTAGTGTCGCCAGCGGAAATTATTCGCAGTTTTTGAAGCATTTGCTTTACTATCACTTCAATATGTTTATCATTTATTTTAACACCTTGCAAACGATAAACCTCCTGGATCTCGTTGACAAGGTATTCCTGTACAGCATTAGTACCTTTTATTTTTAGGATATCATGAGGATTAATAGGACCGTCGGAAATCTTTTCGCCAGCCGGTATCTCATCACCTTCCTGAACAAGTACGTGTTTACCATAAGGTACGCCGTACACTTTC
>JANQLA010000182.1 GCA_028280855.1 Melioribacteraceae bacterium | reverse complement strand
GGTTGGCTTTAATGCAGCATTATGTTTATTCTTCATTAATTTTATATTACCCTCATTTTATTCACTGTTTATTACATCAGCAAAAACAAAATGAGTTTTCTCGAAATTCTAATATTGTTTTTAGCATTGCATTACTTTGTTTTTATTTTCAGTATTGCGAAGGGAATCATTAATGTGAAAAAAGAAGTGTGCTGTTTTAACATAGCTCCGCCGGTTAGTATTGTAATTGTATTTAGAAACGAAGAAGATAATCTTTCAGAGTTAGTTCACAGCATCAACATGCTGAATTACGATAAAAAAAATCTTGAAGTAATATTTGTGAACGATGCTTCTGAAGATGATAGTGTAAATGTAATTAGCGGTTTGATTAATTTGTCGAATTACAGAATAGAAAATCTATCACTAAAGAATCATATCAGCGCTTTTAAAAAACACGCAATAGAGCAAGCGGTTGATTCTGCAAATGGAGAAATCATTTTTCTTACAGATGCCGACTGCACGGTACCGCCTAATTGGATTACTGCTACGCTAAAGTCTTTTAGTGATAACACAGCATTAGTTACAGGTCCTGTTACTTTCCGGGAAAATAGCACATTCTTCGAGAAGCTACAGAAGCTTGAATTTGCAGGCTTAAATCTTACGGGCGCCGGACTTATTGGTAAAGGCTCTCCCAAAATTGCGTCGTCTGCTAATCTGGCGTTTCGTAAAAAGGTTTTTAAAGAGGTTAACGGGTACGGGGGGTTGAAGCACTTGTCTTCGGGAGATGACGAACTGCTTATACAAAAGATTCATTCGTCCACACCGTTCCAGGTAAAGTACTGTTTTGATAAAGAAGCCCTTGTTGAAACGAAAGGAAATGAATCGCTACCTCAATTTTTCAATCAGAGAAAGCGCTGGGCAAGTAAGAGCCTGTTCTATAATGACAAACTTTTTATCTTCAGGCTCATTCTTATCGCTTTGTTTTACATTAGTTTGCCGGCGAGTTTAATAACCGGGTTGGTTTTTTCATCAAATTACCTTGCGATTTTTTTTGCCTCAATTCTATTGAAAACAATCCCGGAATACTTTGTAATGTATAATGGTTCCGGTTTATTGTTTGATAAGTCGCTTCTAAAATTATTTCCGGCAGCCCAGTTATTTCAGATTCCTTACATCATTGTTTCGTCGGTAACCGGTTTATTTGGGAATTTTTCATGGAAGGGAAGAAAATTAAAGCGTTGACAAAATGGAAATATTGTCCACCCTGGATTATCAAGGCACTGTTCAGATCATCTTTTTGGAATACAGTAGATGGTAAAATCCTGTTAACATTTGATGACGGCCCAAATCCTGAAACGACCCCGTTGATATTGGATTGTCTGAATACGCACAGTATCGAAACGGTCTTTTTTTGTACCGGTGTAAATCTGGAAAAGTATCCTTTGGTTGCGAAGGCTATAATAGATGAAGGTCATGCCATTGCTAACCATACATTTAACCACAAAAGTACCAGGAGCTTTTGGCCAAAGCAACCTGATCAAGAAATTATAAAATTTAACGAGCTGCATCAACAAATATTAGGTGTTTTGCCGCGGTATTACAGGCCGCCGTTCGGAAGAATTACACCGGAACTAAGTTATTTTCTTAAAAAGCATAATATGAAAAACATAATGTGGTCCTTGTTTCTGTACGATTATAAAAATGATCTAAATATTGTTAAATTTGCCGTTCGTAATTTTCTAGCTTACAATTCGATAATTGTTTTGCACGATAATGTTAAATGTAAGGAAATAATAGTTGATTCAATTGATTATATCGTTGATACCGCCAGGCAGCGCGGTTATTCGTTCGGGAATCCGGGTACATGTTTGAACTGATTTTCCTGGCGACGCTTTCGTTTTATTTTGTTCAAACGATTATTATGATAATCGGAGCAAGTAAAAAGTACCCGAAGCTTGAAGATGGTAGTTTACCGTCAATAAGCATTGTTGTTGCAGCACGTAATGAAGAGCCGAATATAATTGATTGTTTAACTTCGCTAGACAAACTTGAATATCCCGAGGACAAAATCCAGATCGTTATAATCGACGATAACTCGGAAGACAAGACTCCAACTCTAATCGAAGAATTCATTTCCGGTAAAACCAAATTCGTAGGCTTGAAGACTACGGAACAGGTCGGCGAATTAAAAGGCAAAACCAACGCAATTGTTAATGCGCTTAAGCATACAACCGGTGAAATAATTTTGACAACTGATGCCGATTGCATTGTATCGAAAAAGTGGGCCAAAACAATTGCAGCATATTATACGGATGAAAAAGTAGCGATGGTTTGCGGTTATACAAAACAGTTTGAAAATAATAATTTCGAAGCGATGCAATCGGTAGATTTTATATATGTATTAGGCGTTGGTGCCGGCACAATGAATCTTGGGTTTCCACTTAGTTGCATTGGCAATAATATGTCGTACCGCAGGAGGGTTTACGACGAGGTCGGTGGTTATGAGTCAATACCATTTTCAATAACCGAAGATTCAATGTTGTTAAAAACTTTTGCCGAACAAAAAAAATATAAAATATTTTTTCCGCTGGATTCAGGTGCGCTGGTTACCTCAAAACCCTGTGATAGCTTAAAATCAATTTATTGGCAGAAAAAGCGATGGGGCGTTGGCGGTCTTGATACCGCAAGCTCAGGTGCTTGGCTACTCGTTTCCGGGTTTATAAACCATGTGCTTCTTCTCCTGGCTCCGTTTTTTTTCTCGCCGACAGTTTTGGTTCTTGTTTTATTCAAATTTATGATCGACAATAACTTTCTGGTTTTCTTGTATAAAAATCTCAATCTAAAACTTAAGTTCATTCGTTTCCTATCCTTTCAAATTTATTTTATAATCTATGTGATAATCCTTCCATTTGTACTGTTTTCGAATCATGATGTAAAATGGAAGGGCAGGGAGTACAAAAAGAAAAAAATATGAGATCGCACCTGTCAAGTATTTTCAAACTTGGTATAACTATTTCACTTTGCTTAACAGTATTAGTTTTGCCGCAGACAAAAACTGAATTTTTTCCATTTGAATTAAACTTTCAGCCGCTTACTGCTAATACTTTGGAACCAAAACTTGGCTTCTTATTTCATTTGGATGATAATCTTTTGCGGTTGGATGTCGGGAATTCTGCTGACATTTATCGTATAAGCTATGACGGAAAAGCTGCACTATCATTCGGCGCCGACCTGTTCACGTATTCCAGGCTTCGCAGCGAAGACAACTTTAAATTCCCGGTTGAAGCTATTGACTACCTATTTGGATTGAATACAGCTTATGTTACAACGACCAATGGTTTCGAAATTGGGGCTCGCTTACGGCTTAGCCATATCAGCGCTCATCTTGTAGACGGACGGTTCAATAAACATGATAATACCTGGATTGACGGACGCAAGCCATTCGTATACAGTAAAGAATTCGTTGAACTGACTGCCTATTATAAATTTCATGATTTACGCCTGTATGGCGGCTTAACTTACAACTACAATATTGCCCCGGGATTACTTGGCAAAGACCAGTATCAAACCGGTTTCGATTATTTTAATTCGTCTGTATTCGGCAAACAGCTTAACCCCTTTTTAGGTTATGATTTTCGTATCGCTAATCTGGATGAATATACTTATAACCATAATTTGGTAGCGGGAATAAAAATCGGGAAACGTACGTCAAAAGGATTTAGCTTATTCTTTAATTACTATTCCGGGAGAAGTTTTCACGGTGAGCTATACGACACTGCCGTGTCTTACTATGCGCTCGGCATGAATTTCGATATATAAAATGGAAAACAAATATTACGAATCAACATATAGCACGGATTCAATAAAGCTGAAAAAGGTAAAGCGCCACAGTCCAATGGTCCACTTGAGTCTTTTCTTGGTTACTTTTATAACGACGGTAATTGCGGGAGCTGAATGGACAACCGGTACTATAGGTCCACAGGAGTTTAGCGACTTAATTGCCAATGGTATGCCTTATGCATTGGCAATACTATTTTTTCTTTCGTGCCATGAGTTCGGTCATTATTTTGCAGCCAGGTACCACGGTATAGATGTTACACTGCCTTATTATATTCCGTTTCCTCCAATACCGTTCTTTTTGAATTTTGGAACGATGGGCGCTGTAATAAGAACTCGCAGCATTAT
>JANQLA010000166.1 GCA_028280855.1 Melioribacteraceae bacterium | reverse complement strand
CTCACTGGGTCGCGGTCTGCCGCCTGCAAAGCCGGTAACGCTAGGCGGTCCGGTTAAAATAAGCGGTGCTATTTCCCTGCCAAATCGTTCAACGCTTTTATAATCGTGTGATCTCACTGCAACTCGTAACATTATTTCATTTATATTTCCTTCATCTATTTCTTTTGATAAAGGTCCATGACACGAGTTATACCCAACATACTCTGTTCGTATTTCTTCAAATGTAAGTCCCAAATCATCCATTCGTTCACGTAGTATCTCATCAGCCTTTTTTGCTTTGGTTAACGCCTGCGGCCATGAATAAGTTAATGTTCCGACAGCCGAATAGCCATCGGTGTATGAGCAGGATACTTTATAAAACTCAGTTGCGGGAAGTCCTTTCACATCATAAACCTTCACCCTGTCACCACCCAAGTCATCGAGTTTAATAGAAGTAAAATCGGCGATACAATCTGGAGTAATGTATTGTTCGGGGTCCCCAATTTCGTAAAGCAATTGTTCCGCTATTGTTTCAAAGTCCACCAATCCTCCCAGGGATTCATGTTTTGTAATTATCACATCGCCGTTCGGGTAAGCTTCAGCTATCGGGAATCCTATACGCCCAAAATTCTCAACGCTTTCCCAATCACCCAAGAAATTACCTCCTGTGGATTGCGCACCACATTCAAGTATATGCCCTGCAACTGTGCCCGCAGCCATTTTGTCGAAGTCGCTAAATTCCCAGTCAAACTCGTGAATCATTGGGGCGAGTGTTAGCCCGGTATCGGTTGTACGGCCTGTAATAACGACATCCGCTCCGTCTGCAAGAGCTTTGACTATTGGTTCGGCGCCGAAGTAAACGTTGGCGCTTAAAAATCGATCTTTAAAATCTATAATCGCTTCCCCGGTTTCCATATTAGCTAGTTTACAACCGGAGTCAATCAGCCCATCAAGGTCGGCAAGGATATCATCACCCGAAACAACAGCTACCTTTAAATCTTTAACGGAGTTTTGCCTGGCAATTTTGATAATCTCATTGGCGCACGAATACGGATTTACCCCGCCGCCATTGGTTATAACACTTATGTTCTTCTCCTTACAAATAGGTAGTATTCTACCCATCAACTTTGGAAGGTCACGAGCATAGCCATGTTCCGAATTTTTGAGCTTCTGTTTTTGAAGAATTGACATTGTTACTTCCGCAAGGTAATCCATAACAAGGTAATCAACATCGCCTTCGGTTACCTGCCAGTAAGGCGCTTCAATAAGATCACCCCAAAAACCCTGGCCGGAAGCTATTTTTATTTTTTCTTTCATTATAATATCGAATTTTGATTAAGCATCTTTAATCTACTGAATAATACTAATTTTATTATAAATAATTTCCGCTACAGGTTCCAAATCGGAATCGGTGTTGACCGGTATCCACTCAATTCTATCATCTTTTCGGAACCAGGTTAGTTGTCTTTTTGCATATCGTCTGGTATTACGTTTAATCAACTCTATTGCCCTGTCTAAATTGATTTCATTCTGCAAACAAGAAATTATCTCCTTATAACCAACTGTATTTAATGAGTTCAACGAAGGTTCATAACCGTCTTGAAGAATTCCTTTTGTTTCATCGATTAATCCTTGCTCAATCATTTCATCGACGCGCTTGTTAATTCGTTCATACAAAATATCTCTTGGCCATTCAATGCCGAATTGAAGAAAGTTTATTGCTGAATTCTTCCTCTGTTGTTTATGAAGATCAACAATTGACTTACCTGATAACTTGTATACTTCCAGTGCCCTGATAACACGTTTCCAATTCTGGGGAAGCATTGTTGATGCTGATTTTGGATCGGTTCGTTCTAATATTTTGTAAATGTATTCGTTTCCTTGCTTCTCACGCAATCTTATCAATTCATTTCGATAAGCCTCATCTATCTCTACTTCTTCGAGAATTCCATCTACCAAAGCTTGTATATACAGTCCCGAACCGCCTGTTATTACTGGAATTCTGCCCGCTTCATTTAACGAATCTATTATAGATGAAACATCTGTCTCAAATTTGCTAGCGTTGTAATAATCCGTAGGCTCAAGTGAATCAATAAAATGGTGCCTGATCCGATAACGCTCTTTAGGTGAAACTTTTGCCGTTCCTATATTCAAATATTTATAGAATTGACGACTGTCTGCGGAGATTATTTCCGTAGCCAAAATTTCTGCAAGCTTAATGGAAACGAATGACTTACCGGAAGCTGTTGGTCCGAGAATAATTACCGCCCTTCTTTCCATCCTTGCTTACCTATTAATGGTACGAATGTAAAACTAGGGTGCTCTTTAATTGTAAATTCGTCATCCGCTATTTTTGTAAGTAATTTCATTATTTGGCTTCTCCTGTCGCCAACAGGTATAACTAACCTCCCGCCTATTTTCAACTGCTTTTTTAAATTCTCCGGAATATCCGGACTGCCTGCTGTAACAATTATTCCATCATAGGGAGCATACTCTTCCCATCCGAGTGTTCCGTCACTGCATCTTAGTGCAGCCCTAAGGCTAAGCTCGTCAAATAGTTTCTGAGTGCGGGAATAAATTTCATAATTTCTTTCGATTGAATATACCTTTACTCCCATATGCAACAAAAGCGCAGCCTGGTAACCGCTGCCGGTGCCAATCTCCAGTACCTTATTATTTTCTTTGACGTTCAACAATTCGGTCATAATTGCAACTGTATATGGCTGCGAAATTGTTTGTCGGTAACCTATAGGTAGCGCTGTATCTTTATAAGCATGAAAACCTATTCCATCGGGTATAAATAGGTGTCTCTCAACAGAATTAATTGCATCAAGTACTCGTTGATCTGTAATCCCTTTCAAACGCAGCGTTTTAACCAGTTCTTCTCTTTCGTATTCGTACATTAATGTTACTCGTAATTTTTTGCTGAGCAAAAATAGGCTTTTATTAGTAATTAAGTGTAAAGAATTAGTCAGGAAATTTGATAGATTGTTGACGGGCAAAAAAAGCGCCGGCTAAGCCGGCGCTACGACTTGAATTCACCAGTAAATTGGAGTGGATGCCTCTCTACTGATTGCTGTGTAGATATGAAATTATTGTTTGTTTATCAGGTTCCTGTCCCTTAAAAGTAGAAGCAACATGAGCATTATAAAGGTGCTCACACATATCACGAACTTTGTCAAAATCGTTAAATCTTTCCCCTTGTTTTACAACGTACACACTTCTCTCTGTACCAATCTTTATTAAAGATAGCGCTGCTGCAAGTCTTGCTCTTTCATCTTCACCTTCACGTAATAGCCTTGTTAAAGGAATTACGGCATTCTCAGATTTGATTTCGCCGAGCATATAAGCGGAACTAACCTTTAGCCCAAGGTTATCGGAATCCAAACCAATCAATAACGATTTTTCAACTTTATCATAATCAAGATTGGAGTTTGGAATTTTCTTTTCACCGGCAAAAGATGAACTTACAAAAAGAAAGGATATAACTAGTAATGCGACTGTTGTATTTATTAACTTTCTCATCATTCCCCCCGAAAGATAAGTGTTAAAAAGAATTCATTATTTTATTTTGCGTTCGGGATTATAGACGGCTCATTCGTAAAAAAGTTTCGCCTTTATAAATTCATTTTTTTGGAACCACCGATATTTATAGTATGTTCGATAATAAGTATATTCACAGCATATAAAAGAATGGATTCATGCATGAAAAAGAAAATTGTTATAAACGGTGACTTACACGATTTTGTTACTTACTGTACGGCGATGTACGAAGTGGAGGATGAGATTGATACTGAATATATCAGATCGGTTTTCGAAGGTAGCCCGATCTTTGAGGACAAATCTTTTGATATAAAGGTTCTGGGAACATTGCAAAAAACTTCAGTAAGCAGGGCTAGTAAATTTTTTATAAAAGATAAGCTTGTAACTTTACAAATACGTTACGAACTTAAAACCGTTACGGATATTGAGCTTAAAGAAGATGACGAAAAGTGGATTCGAAATGATGTTGATAGGCTAATATCGCATTTTGAAACTTTATTAAATCCATTCGGCGATTAATGTAAACGTCTGATTTTTTTTACCGGTATTTCTTTTTTGACCTCTATTATGTTTCTGTATTTTGAAAAAAAAGGTAAGTCTATACCAAAGTTGTAGCCTACCACACTTACCTCGTATGCCTTTCCAACCCTCAAGAGTTTATTAATTTCTTTTACATCTTGCTTATTGTGAAAATAATGATTCCTGTTCTCGAATATTTCATCATTTGTATGAACAAGGAAATAATCTTCGTCAGGATGGTTATTTATCCTTTCGATTTTTGCTATATTAACCTGTATTGTTTCTTCAGTGACGAAAGACTCAAAGTACTTAGCGCCAATCCCTATTATAATAACAACTATAAGCAATCCGAAAATCAGTTTGAATATATCTTTCATTGATGTTCGATTTTGATTAATGACCCTTTACTTGAAAATAATTACCATATTGCTGCATGATTTCGGACTTAAAATCTTTCATATCAATTCTCTCAGAACCGATAATTAGTATCGCCGTATTTTCATTGACTTCAACGGAAAAGTGTTCCTTGGCACGTGCGATAGCCTGGCAGTGCTTAATATACTTATCGCGTCCGATTCTTCTCAAAATTCGTTTGACTACTTCTGATGAAATTAAAGGAGAATTTTTTATCCAATGCTGTAAATGGAATGCTGTTGAAACAAAGTTAAATACATTATCACCATTTACTTGAAGATCCAATTTTTCACTGTCTCTTATTAGTTTTTCATACAAATTTCTCGGTGCGGAAAAGTCATGAAGTTCAGCCATGATTACCTCTGAGATGTTGTTTGATGTGCTTTTTAATGATGCAATATAAAATTTTAGTTACAAGATGCAAATAGTATGATTATCACATCTGGAAATACTGGTTGTAATACAGTTATACTATATTCCAAAAAAGCTATGTGGAATTTACCTCCCGGAAATGTTGTGGTAAAATAGAAAGGAGACGATTCCGCTTTCGTCAGGCAAAGCCAAGAAAGCCGATGAAGAAAGCTCCTCTAAAAATGAAAAAGGTCTGCAAAACTAATTGCAGACCTCTTAGTTTGAGGCGGCGATCGGATTCGAACCGATGAATAAAGGTTTTGCAGACCTTCGCCTTAGACCACTTGGCCACGCCGCCATAAACAAGAAAATCCACAACAGTGGATTTTCTTTCGAGCGGGAGACGGGACTCGAACCCGCGACATCAACCTTGGCAAGGTTGTGCTCTACCAACTGAGCTACTCCCGCTTTTATTTGATCAAAAATTCATAGAGCTATGTAAAAGAGGTACAAATATAAATCTCTTTTTCTACTTACGCAATAATCAAAATTTTATTTGATGCCAAAAATTACAACTCGTCGGTTCTTTTCTCTTCCCTGCGCCGTTGCATTATCCGCAATATTAAAGCTATTTTCCCGATCAACAATCCTTAATTTGCTCAGACTAACACCCTTCCTTAGTAGGTAATCCAAAACGCTTTTTGCTCTTGCCAAAGAAATGGTCTCTCCACCTTCGTATCTTTCAATATTATCGCTGTGCCCCTCAATATACCATATAATATCACTGTACTCATTCATGTAAAACGAAACTCTATCCAATCTTGGAAAAAACCTTTCATCAATTTCAACGCTGCCTGAGTTAAAATTAACTATAATACTTTCAAGAAAGTTCTTTGATTCATCGATTACATAGCAACCACTGGAGTCAACTTCAACGCCTGCTTCCGTGTCGGGGCAAAGATCAAGATAATCCGGCACGCCGTCGTTATCTGAATCAACAGGACATCCCAAAGAATCTACTACAACATTGGCTGGTGTATCATCGCATTTATCAATATAATCGGCAACGCCATCCCTATCGGAATCGAATAAGCAGCCGAATCGATCAACTTCAATACCTATTGGTGAATCGGGACAACTGTCCCTGTAGTCTGGTACGCCATCCAGGTCGTCATCAACAGGACAGCCAAATTCATCTACTTCAACGTTAGAAGGGGTGTGCGGACATTTATCCCATTGATCACTGACGCCGTCATCGTCGGAATCCTCTTCAAAAGTAAAAGCGTAGGATAATCCAAAATTTATTGTTCCATAGAAATCCGGGAAACTGTTTACAGGGTTATCATCTATCAAATCGTCAGGATGCATATAAAGAGAACCTTCGCCATACAATAAGAAGTTTTGATCGATCCTGAACTTCACACCGGCTTCAAAGAAATAATCCGATGTAAGTTTATCGTATTGGCCTGCAGAGTTGCCCGGTAACTTGTTCCTGTTATTATCACGAGGATCAAAGTAAGTGGCGGTTAAGCCTAAGGAAGCGTATGAGTAAAGTTTATCGTATAGCCGGATTCCATATAGAATACCAAAATTCAATGAATAAATATTTGTATTATGATTGTTAGGAATTCTGCCCGGATCATCGGCGCTCAGTTCCATCATATTTGCCGAAACCCTGCCGCCTAAATAGTGCAAACCAAAATTTTTCCAGTAATATTCAACTCCGGCTTTTATGTTATACCCCATTCCAACTTCACTAAAATCCGATTTAGTCAAAGTGGGGCCGATACCTTCGAACACTATTAATTTATGTGTGTCGTAGAGATGCCCTGATTTTAAGTTGACTTGCGAATGAACGTTCCCGAACAGCAGCAATATGTATATGAATATTACTTTCCTAAAAATTGTCATACCGGATAATTGTAAAAAGTGTTTGGCAACAATAAAAAAACTATTGCGAATATTCAATTTATTTTGCGTCTTTCACCAAATAACGTTTGATTTTCTGAGTCGTCGTTTTTTCGAATTCCTTCTCCATTACTTCAATTTTTACAACTCTCTTGTACGAAGATAACGATTTGTTAATTTTTTCAACTTCTGACTTTATAACATCGAAAATCATCTTATCATTGATTCTCTTTTCAGATTTCTCGGAATACTGAATAATTGCTTCGGCATCGGCAACTACTTTCACTGCAATGATTTCATCTTGTCTTTCGTCTTCGCTGCCGTAAACAAGTGATTCAAGTATGTAAGGGCTCCTGTTTAGTTCATCTTCTATTTCTTCGGGGAAAACATTTTTACCGCTTTTAGAAATGATAACATTTTTCTTTCGCCCATTGATATGCAGGAAACCGTCTTTATCAATATAACCGATGTCTCCTGTCTTAAACCAATCATGTTCAATTGATTCGCCGGTGAGTTCTTCGTTTTTATAGTAGCCTAACATAACATTCGGACCTTTGGCATAGATTTCACCCGAACCGTTTTCATCGGGCTCTACTATTTTTAAATCAACCGAAGGCAAAGGCAACCCGGCCGCGTTATCTCTAAAATTACCCAGGCGATTTAAAGCAAGTATCGGTGATGTTTCGGTCAAACCATATCCTTGAAGAAAATTAAAACCGAACTCCCGTAAACCCAGCGCAACCAGTGGATCGGGCGCTGCCCCGCCTGCAATAAATATGCGCACATTTCCACCGAACCTGGCGTGCAGCTCCTTGAATATCTTTTTCTTTACTTCGGTTAAACCCAATGAGCTAAAAATATTTGTTACTTTTGTGAGAGCTGGTACAATGATTGACTTGATTGTGTCTTCTTTAATTGTTTTTGTGATACGCTTGAACATCTTATCATAAAGTAAAGGAACACCCAGCAGTATTGACGGCTTAACTATCTGGAAATCATCAATAACTGTTTTTAGCGAACGCGCATAATGAACCGAAGAGCCGCAATATAACGGACACAACATCCCGCAGGTGCATTCGTAGGTATGATGCATTGGAAGTACGGAAAGAAATCGATCCTCAGGATACATCATCAACATACTTACCATATCAACAAGATTTGACGACAGGTTCCGTTGACTAAGCATTACTCCTTTTGCCCTGCCGAGTGATCCCGATGTAAAAATTATTTCAGCTAATTCATCGGGATTAATTTTTGGAAGCTCCCCGGTACTGACCGGTTCTGAATTGCTAAGTAGTTCGAGCATTGAAATAAAATCCAAGCCCTCGGCAAACTTATCCATACAGATAAGATGCTTTACTTTTTTGAGCGAAGATTTAACTCCTGCAAAAATATTCTCATAAGATTCAGAAAAAATAATCGCCTCAGAATCCGATTCATGAACAATATTTAGTATCTCGTTTTCGCTTAGGTTTTTGTCAATAGGCACTGCAACATAATTAAATGCCATACATGTTAAAAAACTTACAGCCCACTGAACACGGTTTTCACCAATTATTGCAATGTGCGTCCGTTCCTTGATTTCAAGATTTTTCAGTGTCAAACCAAATTTCAAAACAACTTCCAGTAGTTCGGAGTATGATAATTTTCCAATTGGCGTTGTGTTCAAATCCTCGAGGGCAAGCTTATCGCCATACTCCCCGGCAGATCGCAATAACATTTGTTGAACTGATTCGACTTTGGGCACATTGTTTAATTTTTTTTGATAACCCATTTCTCAAGGCCTTTTTATCTTGTGATAAAAAAATAAAAAGGGGCTTTAGTTGCCCCTCGGATAATCTACTTCGCTAATTCTTTGAGAATATTCTTTAGTAAATTGTAGAATTTTTCTACATCTGCAATATTAACTTTTTCATCAGGGGAATGTGCTCCCTGTATTGTTGGTCCGAATGAAATCATATCTGTTCCAGGGTACTTTGCTCCCAGCAATCCGCATTCAAGACCTGCGTGAATAGCTTTAACTTCCGGTTCATTGCCGTACATTTCACCGAATACTTTTTTAGAAACCTTTAGTAATTCTGAATCCATGTTCGGCTGCCATCCCGGGTAACCGTCGCCGGAAATTACTTCGTCGGCTCCACCCAAACTTAATACGGCTTTAACCATGTTAGCTGTGTTTTCTTTCGCGCTCTCAATGGAACTCCTCTGGCTTGTGCCAATCCTTACTACATCCTCTTCCATGCTAACCGTAGCGAGGTTCGTAGATGTTTCAACAAGGTCTTCTATATCCGGGCTCATTGCCATTATTCCGTGAGGTAATGCTAAAAGAGTTTTTATAAGCCTTCGAGAAAGCTTTTTTGTAAACACTTCTTCAATTGATTTGTCAAGCCTGGTAAACGTTACATTCAATCCGCCGTCATTTTTGTCAAACTCAAGCAGGGTATCACTCACAAATTTCTCTACTATTGACTTAACTTTTGCTTCATCACCAGGGTTAATCATAATTACAGCTTCTGCTTCACGTGGAATTGCATTTCGTTTTGAACCTCCGCTTATTTTTGAAATGCGGTACTTCACATCGTCAAATCTGTTCAGCAGTTGGGCGAGCAATCTTATTGCGTTTGCTCTTCCGGCTTGAACATCTAGCCCGGAGTGCCCGCCTTTAAGTCCGGTAAACATTAATTCGTAAGGCGCCATTCCTTCTTTTGGTTTGGTGGTCTTTATCCTAAATTTACCTACAGTATCAACACCACCGCAGCACCCAACGTAAAAAGCACCGTCCTCCTCAGAATCCATATTAAGCAAAGTCTTACCTAAAATAAATCCAGGCTCCAATGCATTAACGCCTGTCATTCCGGTTTCTTCATCAACAGTCAGTAACAGTTCAAGCGGTCCGTGTACGACATCAGGGTCGGTAGCAGCAGCCATTCCAGCGGCAACACCAATACCGTTATCGGCACCTAGCGTAGTACCCTGCGCAGCCATCCATTCACCTTGCTTAACCATTTTAATCGGGTCATTCTCAAAGTCGTGCTCAGTACCTTTATTCTTTTCGCACACCATATCAACATGACCTTGCAGCACAACTGTTGGTTGTGATTCGTATCCCGGGGTTGCCGGTACTTTAATAACCATGTTGTGCATGGCATCTTCCTTAAGTTCAAAGTTATTTTTTCGTGCGAATTCTCTTAGGTACTCCAACACCTTTTCTTCTTTTTTCGATGGTCTCGGGTATTGCGAAAGTTCATAAAAGTAATTCCAAATAATTTCAGGTTTCAACCCTTCGATCACTTCTTTTGACATAACTGTATCCTTTACTTTATTGTTAACTATGCCTTATGTTTAAAATATCGCCGTCGAGCACTTTGTATTCTTTACCTTCAAGGCGCCATGCCCCGGCTTCCTTGCATTTAGCAAACGAACCGTGTTTTATATAATCTTCATAGTGTACAACTTCTGCTCTGATAAACTTATTGTAAAAATCTGTATGAATTGCACCTGCTGATTGCTGGGCGGTATAATTTTGTTTGATTGTCCATGCTCTGCATTCATCCTCACCAACCGTGAAAAATGAGTGCAAGCCCAATATCTTGTATGATGTTCGCAATATTTTATGGAGCGCCGATTCTTTTATACCGTAATCATCCATAAACGCTTCCTTGTCTTCATCTTCAAGCATAGATAACTCGTATTCTATTTTGCCGAAGAAAGGAATGATTTCAGCATCAAGGTTAACGAGTTTATCTTTATACGAACCGGCAATTTCATCAACATCGTTAATTGAATTCTCATCAACGTTTATCCCGATGATTAACGGTTTTAGTGTAAGCAATTGATAGCCCAAAAGATGTTTGCGCTGGTTATCATCAAGTTTAAGCGTACGCAATGGTTTTTCTTCTTCAAGGTGAGCGTAGCATTTTTCAACTACAGGCAGTTCCATTTTAAGTTTCTCGTCTTTACTCTTTTGAACGTCTTTACGCAATCGTTGAAGCCTGTTTTCCAGCAAAGTCAAATCTGAAAAAAGAAATTCAGTTTCCAAAAATTCGATATCTCTTACAGGGTCTACTGTATTCATGGGATGTGGTACCGTATCGTCTACGAACTGACGTATTATATAAAAAAGCGCGTCATTATTCTTTACATTATTAAGAAACTCTGAGGTGATTTTTACCTTACCATCGTCGCTCATTTTTAGTCCTGGAGTATCATATAGTTCAATGGTAGCGCTTACCTTCTTTTTGGGATTAAACAGAAGGGTTAATTTATCAAGCCGTTCATCCGGCACGTTTACTACTTCTATTTGAGTTTCATCTTTACCGATTAATGTTTCATCTATTTCTTTACCGGCAATAGTATTAAAAAGTATTGTCTTACCGGAATACTGTAAGCCTACAAGTCCAATCTGCATACAACCGTCTAATTTTTTTTCAAAACGAAAATAAATATAGATATTTCCGGTAATATATGGATGGGGTAAATTCCGATGGGTTTGCAGGATCTAAGAAACTATTTGCGTGTGCAAATCAATCTCCTGTAATACCGAGGAAACCTGGAGACATTTTGTAATATCTCCGGTATACACAACTGCTTTACCTTTTACGTGGACTTCAAAAGCATAGTCTCGTGCTTTCTCAAAGCTGCATTTAATTGCTTTTATAAGCTGTACAATCACCTCTTCAAAAGTATGGTAATCGTCGTTATAAAGAATTACTTTGAATGGAATTTTGACACCGGCATCAACTTCTTCAATCGGCTCTACTATTCCTGCAGGCTTTTCTTCGTTCATCTCCAACACAGTTTAGTTATGAGTAATCTATAAAATTTAGACGGGAAAATAAATTATGATTTATACCTTTTTGTTTTTTATGCAAGACTTTATATTTTCGAAGACAATTTTGTTCAATTAAGGAGGAACGATGAAAATAGCAGTTTGTGTAAGCCATGTACCGGATACTGCTGCCAAAATTAATATAGGCGAAGACGGCAAATCAATTGACCCGAACGGAGTTACTTTTGTTGTAAATCCATACGATGAATTTGCTATTGAAGAAGCGTTGAAAACAAAAGAAAAAATAGGCGGCGAAGTTGTTATAATTAGTGTGGGCGGCGATGCTAACAAAGACTCGATAAGAAAAGCTCTTGCTATGGGCGCCGACAGCGGAGTATTGCTAAAAGACGACAACTCAAGGGATTCTGTGGGAGTAGCAAAAGCATTAGCCGAGGAGGTAAAAAACCAGGGCGCAGAACTGGTATTTTTCGGGAAACAATCAGTTGATTATGATAACTCTATAACAGCTCAGCTTACAGCGGAAATGCTGCAATACAACTGTGTTTCTGTAGTTGTAAGA
>JANQLA010000143.1 GCA_028280855.1 Melioribacteraceae bacterium | reverse complement strand
TGTTCGTTAGTGAGTACACGGGCTTCTATCAAATTCATATGGATCCCCGTCATTCAAATATTTTGTACACGGTAGCACATCAACGAATGCGCAATAAATACTCCGGTGTTTCAGGCGGACCCGAGAGCGGTATTTATCGTTCAACAGACTCCGGCGCTACCTGGGATAAACTTGGCGGTGGGCTGCCGAAGGAAAACGTTGGACGGATAGGCATGGACATCTCACCGGTAAATCCTGATGTGCTTTATGCAGTAATTGAAGCGAAGAAAAAGGATCAGGGATTCTATCGTAGTACTGACCGCGGCGCAAGCTGGACAAAGATGAATGCTTATGCATCTGCTTACAAATTTTATTTCCAGAAAATTTTTGCCGATACAAAAGACGTTGACCGTGTTTACAGCATGGACGTATTCCTAAAAGTTTCGGAAGACGGCGGTAAAACCTGGCGTAATGCCGGCAACGACTTCAAACATGTGGATGATCACTTTTTATGGATTGATCCCGAAGATAACAAGCACATGTTGAACGGCTGCGACGGCGGAGTATATGAAACTTACGATCAAGGCAAAAGTTGGGACTTTAAAGCCAACCTTCCGATAACTGAGATTTACAAAGTATCGACCGACAATGCGAAGCCTTTTTATAATGTTTACTTCGGAACGCAGGATAATAATAGTTTAACAGGACCGTCGCGTACGGTAAGTTCGGGAGGTATTACCAACGCAGACTGGCTGTTTACAAACGGCGGCGACGGTTTTGAAACTCAAGTTGACTGGAAGGATCCAAATATAATTTATGCTCAGTGGCAATTTGGCGGCCTGGTTCGTTTCGATAAACGCAGCGGCGAAAATCTTTTCATTCAACCGGCCGAGTTTGCGGATACTGCGTATAGGTTCGACTGGGATGCGCCGTTGTTAATTTCGCGGCATGACAACAAACGTCTTTATTTTGGCGCACAAAAATTACTGCGTACAGACGACATGGGAAGCACATGGATTGAGGTGAGTCCGGATTTAACACATGGCATTCCAAAAGAAATGGAAAAGCTTATGGATCAGTCATGGAGCATTGATGACCTGGCTCGCAAAAGCCACATGGCTACGCTTGCATCGATTGCCGAATCAACTGTCGATGAAAACGTTTTGTATGTAGGATCGTCTGACGGGTTGTTGCATTATTCTAAAGACGGCGGTAAATCATGGAAGCGTTCGGAATTGAAAGGATTGCCGATGTACGGCAGGATACATCACATTGTTGCATCGCAGCATGATATAAATTTAGCATACGCAGCATGTCATAATTATACAGACGGAGATTACAATCCTTATTTGTATAAAACAACCGACGGCGGTGAAACATGGTTTAAGATAAACGGTAACCTGCCTGAACGCGGAAGCACTTACTCGATTCAGGAAGATCATGTTAAAAAAGATTTGTTGTTTATTGGTACACAGTTCGGAGTTTACTTTACGGTTGACGGAGGTAAAGAATGGTTAAAACTAAAGAGCGGAATGCCGACTCATAGCGTAATGGACTTAGAAATCCAGCGCGATGAAAGCGATTTGGTTGTTTCAACATTCGGTCGCGGTGTTTACATACTTGATGATTATTCGCCGCTTCGTTATATGGATGAGGAGACTAGGAAGAAAGATGCGCATATTTTTCCGATTAAGGATGCATTAATGTTTGTCGAATCTAATCCATTTGGCTTTAGAGGCTTAGGATTCCAGGGAGCAAGTTTCTATTCAGCTCCGAATCCAAAAGTCGGCGCTGTGTTTTCCTATTATCTCAAAGAAGGATTTAAGACACTAAAAGAAAAACGTAATCAGGAAGAAAAGAAACTCAAGAAAGACGGCAAGGACATCAAGCATCCGAGCTATGAACAATTATTAAAAGAAAGCGAACAAACTGATCAATACTTGCTGTTTGCGATTACCGATATGCATGGCAATGTTGTACGTAAAATTAAAACCGGTGCAAGCAAGGGCGTAAATCGTATTGTATGGGACTTTCGCTATAGTCCCGTTTCTCCAATTTCATTAACTCCGTTTGACGACAGTATCCCGTGGATTGATGAAGAGAAAGGTTATATGGTTGTTCCGGGAACTTATAAAGTTTCCCTTTCAAAATTTGATGACGGTAAGTTTACCGAGCTGGTACAGCCACAGGAATTTGTATGCAAACCATTGAACAATACTACGTTGCCCGCAAAAGATAAAGATGCATTGAATGCATTCAACAAAAAAGTTGCTGATATAACTATTGCTATTCATAGTGCTGATTTTTATAGAAGCGAGCTTGTTAAGCAACTTGATTATTTTAAAAAAGCGGTAATAGAAGGTGAAGAAGTGCCTAATAAAGTGTACAATGAGATTGTTGCCGTAGAATTGCAACTAAAACGATTAAACAAAAAGCTGAATGGTGATAACCTGCGTACCCGGTTCGAAGGTGCTCGACCGACATCAATTAAAGAACGCGTTCAATTAATAACCGGTGCATTATGGTCAACCACCGCTGCCCCAACAACTACTTATGAGAAATCATACGAAGATGCAGCAGCGAGGTTTGACGCTGTCGTTGTTGAGCTAAAAGAAATAGATGAGAAAGTAAAGGCTATAAAAGCTCAACTTGAAAAAGCCAGCGCGCCTTATACGCCGGGAAGATTCCCCACATGGCGAAATAACTGAAACAAGGTTGCTTAGCGCCTTAGAGTCTTAGTCGCGAAAAACACCGGACACTATGGCTTTAAGGCGCTAGGATATTTACTAGGAATAAAAAAGACAATTTGTTTTATTACCAGCCTATCGCAAATCATCACATAGTATAAGAAGCGAATGAGTATGCTTTATTTATTCCCCTTAGTGCCTCCGAGTCTTAATGGAAAAAAACGAAGATATTAATCCACGAAATTTTAATTTATACAAAACTAATCGGTTTTATTGCTAATGTATTACAATTCAGAAAATAAGAACAACTGAGTACACTTTATTCATTTCCCTTTGCGTCTTCGAGCCTTTGCGGCAAAAATTACTAACTGCTTAGTCAACAGGGGTTTTTATTCATTTCGTTTTCGTGCTGTTTAAATAAAAATATGAGAAGTTTCCAAAATGTGATAGAATTAATAAAATCAGTATTAATGTTAATGTTTTTTTCCGTTAGTATAATTATAGTCGGAAACCAGAATTATTTTTTTAATAATAACTTAACATTCGATTAATATCATAAATTTTATTTTAATCTTGATTGTAATATTAATTCAAATTATATTGGACACCATATCTATTGCAGCATATTATTAAGAGCACACCCTAAAACATTTTACATATTTAATTATAAAATACAATGGGAGGTATTGTATGGAAGGTATGATCGGCGAAATCAGATTATTTGCGGGTAATTTTGCCCCGCGTACATGGGCATTGTGTCAAGGGCAACTATTATCAATTGCACAAAACCAGGCCTTGTTTTCAATACTTGGTACCACGTACGGTGGAGACGGCAGAACAACCTTTGCATTACCTGATTTACGTGGAAGGGCTCCTATAGGTCAAGGAACCGGACCGGGTTTAAGCACTAGAAATTTAGGCGCGCGTTTTGGTGAACAAAGCGTAATACTTAGTCAATCACAAATGCCCTCGCATAATCACACTGCGCAGTTAACGGCGCCCGGTTACAAAGGGGCTGTAAAACCATTAGCATTAAACGGTAAAGGTAGTAAAACCACTGATCCATCAGATGCATTTATGGCAGATGCAAGTTCGGATATTTATGCATCGACCAACAATGTTGAAATGGGTGAATCTCCCGTTGAAATTGCGGCTGACCCGACGCAACCGGGAAGCGTAGCTGTGTTTAACACTGGAGGTTCGCAGCCTCATGATAATATGCAGCCATCGCTTGTATTGAACTATATTATTTGTATG
Organism: Melioribacteraceae bacterium; assembly: GCA_028280855.1. Classification (GTDB taxonomy): domain Bacteria; phylum Bacteroidota; class Ignavibacteria; order Ignavibacteriales; family Melioribacteraceae; genus PGYT01. Next base: position 319 of record JANQLA010000143.1, on the reverse strand, counting down.
ATCGGTGTTTTTCCATCAAGAAATTAATTAATTATAAGAATTAAAGGAGATTCAAATGGAAGGTATGATCGGTGAAGTAAGATTATTTGCAGGTAATTTTGCCCCGCGTACATGGGCATTTTGTGAAGGGCAGCTATTACCTATTTCTCAAAATACAGCGCTTTTTTCAATACTTGGAACAACATACGGTGGAGACGGCAGAACAACCTTTGCATTACCTGATTTACGTGGAAGAGCTCCAATAGGTGAAGGAACCGGACCGGGTTTAAGCACTAGAAATTTAGGCGCTCGTTTAGGTGAACAAACCGTAACACTTAAT
>JANQLA010000134.1 GCA_028280855.1 Melioribacteraceae bacterium | reverse complement strand
GCCGGAGTGGCGGTTAAGTTTGCTCATGGCGCCAAACTGACAACGGCCGGTTACCTTGATGTTAATGGAACAGACCTTGCTTCGAACGCTGTCGTATTTACATCCAAAGACGACAACACGTACGGTGAAATAATTGCCGGATCAGACGGAGCCCCATCTGCGGGAGATTGGGCTGGACTACAGGGTTACGGCGATGCAGGGTCCCCGGGGCGAATGTATATTGATTATGCAATTATAAGATACGGAGGATACGGCACGGCTAATTCCAATATTTACTATTTGGAAGGCGGCGGAAATGTAAGCAACTCTAAATGTGAATATAGCTCCGGTTTCGGAATAAAGGGTAAGGATGTTAGTTTAACAATAAACGGAAATACAATCGGCAATAACTCTAACATCGGCGTTTATTTGTTTGAAGAATATCACAATACAGTCTCCGGTGTATACGGCAACACGTTTACAAACAATGGTTCATACGCGGCTAATATTCAGATCGATCAAATTACCAACATTAGCAATAATACGGGCAGCGGCAACACTATCAATGGTTTTGGTATAGCCGGGGCAATTAACAGTAACCAGACATGGAGCGGCTACACAGGCACGTTTCCGATAATTTTATTGGGCTATATTACTATTAATAAATCTTACACTTTAACTATTCCCGCATCAACATTAATAAAATGTGATTCCAACGGTGAAATAGGAGCAGGCGGGTTTATAGATGTAAACGGCGAAAGCACTAGCGCAGTCGTTATTACTTCATTAAAGGATGACAGCTACGGAGGGGATACAAACGGCGATGGTTCGGCCACGACCCCTTCAGCCGGTGATTGGAAAGGTATAATTATTACGAACGTAGGCAACTACAGTAGTCCTAATGGCGGGCAAGGATTTTTCGATTATTGTATCTTGAAGTACGGTGGTAATTCCAGTACATCTTATGATGCTACGCTTTATGTAACAACTACAGCACACTCGTCTCAATTTAACTATACAGTAGTTCAATCCAGTGCAACATGCGGAATTTACATCTATGACGGTAATGCAAAAGTTCGCAACAGCAGGCTTATGGATAACGGAACATATGGAATCTACGCTAGAAGAGAGTATAGGACCGTGAATCTGGATTTGGGAACTTCGTCCGACAATGGCAACAATAGATTAACAGGCAACACAAATTATGCCTTCCGAAATAATGCTAACACAACCGTGAACGCAGAAAGCAATTATTGGGGTGAAACAACAGAGGCAGGAATAAACTCCTGTATTCAAAATGAATCCGGTACGGTCGATTTTAATCCCTGGCTTTCAAGTGATCCGACATCTGAACCTACGCTTCCCGTAGAAATAGCTTCATTCACTGCAACTCAAACTGAAGACGGAATTTTACTCGAATGGGAAACAGCTACGGAGATAAACAATTATGGGTTTGAGATAGAAAAGGCTTCGACTCCGATCAGACACCCGGATTCCCCGAGTGGAGACGAGGAATGGGGAAAAATCGGATTTGTACAGGGGCACGGCAACAGCAGCTCGCCTAAGAGTTATAGTTATTTGGATGAAGATTACGATAAAGATCAAGAATTAAGATTAAAATACAGGTTAAAGCAAATAGATACCGACGGTACATTTACCTACTATGGAATAATTGCAGAAGTAAGCAACACAATAACGTCGATAGATGAAAATCAGCTTCCGACGGAATTCAGCTTGTCGCAAAACTACCCTAATCCGTTTAATCCGAACACCACAATAAAATATAGTATATCGGTGGACGCCCTGAGCCCCGTCGAAGGGCAACATGTTACTCTAAAAATCTACGACATTCTCGGAAACGAAGTAGCTACATTAATTAATGAACCAAAAGCACAGGGCAAATATAAAATCGAATTCGATGGAACGGGTTTGGCAAGCGGGGTTTATTTTTATACTTTAAGCTTAGCCGGACGGAGCATTTCGAAGAAATTAATTTTACTGAGGTAATAAAAATTAAGCTTCACCAGGTGGGACTTGTTTTAATCTCTCTTGCCAAATATTATTATATTTATACACTTTGTAATAACCATGGTGTGTTAGCTGCGCTTTATTATTTACCTTAGCATTCTTCTAGTAGTAAGCATATTTATTTTTCTGTGCTTACAAATACTTTTCCTTCAGGACGATGCATTCACTTCTTTCCGTTATGTTAATAATTTTATAGAAGGCGAGGGACTGGTTTTTAACATTGGCGAATATGTTGAAGGCTATACAAATTTTCTTTGGGTAATGCTGTTGGCTCTACCTGTTTTCATAGGTGTCGATATTATTATGCTTTCGCAAATATTATCAATCCTCTTCGGCGTATTGATTTTCCCGTTAACTTATTTTATTGCAAAGGAAATCTCGATACCTGGACTAAGCGATTTTAGTAACTCTGTCTTCAACCTGTTGCCGCTTATAATGCTGGCATTTACAGGCGGATTTCACTACTGGTCTGTTTCAGGTATGGAAACAACATTGTTTAGTTTCTTAGTTTTATTTTCGACTTTGTCGTACCTACGATTTTTAACCGGTAAGAGTTACGGCAATGTGTACATTATATTATTGATGCTTGCCACGTTAACACGTCCCGAGGGATTGGTGTTTTTCTGTATATTTATTGCGCACAAAGTTTTATTTCTTCTGTCGCGCAACGGATTCTCTGTAAGAAAGGCCTTGAAACAAAGATTATTATTCAACAGGCAGGTCCTTTTTTACATACTTCCGATAAGTGTTTTCACCTTATTTCGATTGCTTTACTACGGCTACCCGTTTCCCAATACTTACTATGCAAAAACTTCTTATGAATGGTTTTACATTAGCAGGGGGCTTGAATACTTGTGGGATAGTCTTGCGCAAAATTTTCTTTACGGACTTATGCTGATAACACCGGCCTTATTAATTTTTGGACAAACGCGATCACATGTTAAACTCTTTCTTTTTTTTATGTCTGTTTCTTACTTGGCAGTTGTTGTATTACTCGGCGGTGATGTTTTACCTTTTAACAGATTTATTATCCCGGTAATGCCCATCATCTTTATACTCTTCATTAAATCTATTGAGTATATGTTTTTACTTACAACCGGGGGAAGAAGATTAATTATAACCAATTTTGCAATAGGTTTGTTTTTTCTTTTGATCCCGGTATATTCATATATGGGGTATTCATCCGAGTTAAGTAAAATAAATGATCACAGGGATGTTGAAGAAGGATTGGTGACAAAAATGAGTATCTATGCCGAGTGGGTAAATGAACAGATAGTTAAATCGGGTGAAGCAAAAATCGTCGCTCTTTCAACAATCGGATCCTTTTCATACCATACTGATGCAAACGTAATCGATCTTATCGGCTTAACGGATGAATACATTGCACACAATCCTGTTGAGGTTAAAGGTATAGCTGAAAATGTTTCCGTTCTGTGGACCGAGCGGCGTTATAACGTGGACTATGTTTTAGATCGCGAACCGGACTACATAATCTTTCCTGCGGGAGCCAAGCCAAGCGCTTTCCCTGAATCTGCTTTATACTCGCGCGAACGATTCATTAAAAATTATTACTTGCAGTTAATCTATTCAAACGAACTCAGAATGTATTTACCGGTCTTTACAAAGAAAAGTCAATCCGCTGAAATTATCGGAGACAAGTTTTACGAAATTTGCGATCTAAAGTTTGTCGGTCATTACATAACTGCTAACAATGAATTTATTCGCTTTGTTCGTGATAAGAGCGAGGAACGTTTTGTTACCATTTTAGATGAATGTAAAAAAATGATTGATGCCTGCCCGGGTGCATCGTCAGAAGCATACACGACAATTGGATTTACATACTATCACAAGGGTGATAATCTAGCAGCAGAAAAATATTTGTTGAAAGCTATTGATTCTAATGAGATGAACAGCATGCCTTATGTTTATTTAATAGATTTAATGAATAAAACCGATAGAAGAAATGAAGCCGTAAAGTACATGAAACTATTGAAACAGCTTTCGCCGGATGCGCTGCCGAACATAGAGTTTCCAGGCCTATAATTTTAGCCCGTACCAAACTACATTGGGATATATTTTTATTGCAGGGGCAGGTAAATGGTAAAAGTTCAAATTCTTCTTAAGCAATTTCCATAACCAACCGTCACCCGGCAATCCTTCAAGGTTCCAGTCTAAACCGATATAAAACTGATGCTGCGGGTTGAAGTCGAGGTTGGTTACACTATGCCCAATTGCTAAATTCACAAAGTCGGGAACAAGCCGGTCAATTTTATTCGGAAGAAATTTGTTTATATCAATAGATAGCCAATTATAAGTGCTTTCATAATCATCAATTATGGAACTATGAGAACCATCCTTGAACCTGCCTGAAGCTTCATAGCTTATCTTGAAATTGAATCTCTTAAGAATCGTGAACTGTGATTGAAGATAAGGATAAGCAGCGCCAATTATATTAAAAGCGTAATCACCCCAACTAAACCCAAAATCCTCTGAAAAGCCGTCCCGAACTTCTGTAAATGTTTGATGAAGCAGTGCAACTGCGCCACCGTAAAACCTACTTTGTTTTGTTTTCATTCCGGCCCAATCGAAAGCCTGGGAATAAATGTTCGCAACGAGATTAGAAAAATATAAGTGCCCGAATTTATCGGAACCCAGATCTGCTTTCCAGTCTTGTTCCCAGTTAAAATGAAACTTGCTTCTTTTACCTTTCCACCAGACATTATTTTGCAAACCGTAACTTAGCGCAAAACCTGCTGCGCTTAGTCCGCCGATTAAATAAAGTCGCCCGTAATTAACGCTAGTGGAATCCTTTGCGCTCAGCGTATTTACGAATAAACAGACTGTAATAAGTATGCACGAAAATGAGCGCGCATGAGTTCGAATTGATTTACTTCTCATTGATTATTCCGAAATAATCCCTTACCTTCTTTATAGCTCATAGCAAACTGAATAACCGGAGGTTAGTTATGATTCCATTCGATAAAGGATTAGACTTCCTCGACTTTATTAAAAACTTTCACCATAAGCTTTCCGAGTTTTATAACAATTTAAGTAATGAGAGTGATAAAGAGAAAATAAAAATCATTCTCAGCTACGTTGCCGAGCACGAATTAAAGATGGCAAAAGCTATTCAGGATTATGAAGAGGACGTCTCGCCCAAAATAAGCGAAACATGGTTTCAGTTCGTTGATACAAACCAAGCAGTGGAATGCTTATCCCTGCTCACCGATTCAAAATTTAAATCGATTGATGAAATTATTGAATCCGTTGTTAAGCTGGACGAATGTTTAATATGTATTTACGGCAGACTTTCCGCGTACGCACCAACCGATGATGTGCGTACTGTCTTCGAAAATTTGCAGGAACTTGAGACCGGCGAATTAAAAAAACTTGTGCACAATATTCACCGATTTGAAACCATTTAAGTGTTTTAAGAGATCAACTTTTTTAAAAAGCTAATTTCTACTCTTGTATTTAAATTTATTTATCGTATATTTACGATATGCGATAAATAAATTTACTGAAGTCAATGGCAAAATCAAAAACCGATTTATTTACAAAGCAGGAGGTGGATTTAGCTAAAATTGCTAAAACACTGGCGCATCCTGCGCGTATTAAAATTCTCAATCTTCTAAATCAAAAAGGTACTTGCATTACTGGTGAGCTTGTAGAACTTATGCCGCTGGCACAAGCTACGGTATCCCAACATCTGAAAGAGCTAAAAGAAGCCGGACTAATAAAAGGCGAAGTGGAAGGGCCGAAGATGTGCTATTGCATAAATCCTGAAGTAATGTTAAAAGCCAAAGATTTATTTACAAAATTATTTTCAAAAATAAGTTGTTGCTAGGAGGTATAAAATGAACAATGCAGAAGAAATAAAAAAAATGGTTAACGAAAAATACTCTAAAATTGCAGTAGCCTCTGCTAATAAAACATCGGGCTGCGGCTGTTGTTCAAGCGAAGTTGATGAAACCGATTATTCTACATTCAACGACGACTATTCGAAGCTGGATGGGTATGTAGCGGATGCAGACTTAAATCTCGGCTGCGGACTGCCGTCAGAATACGCGGGCATAAAAGAAGGTAATACTGTCGTTGATTTAGGTTCAGGCGCTGGTAATGATGTGTTCGTATCGAGAGCGTTAGTCGGAGCGTCCGGGAAAGTTATCGGTATTGACTTCTCGGAAGAGATGATCGCTAAAGCGAATAATAATAATGCAAAACTCGGCTATGATAATGTTGAGTTCAGGCATGGTGAAATAGAGGCCTTACCGGTTAAGGATAACATGGCAGATGTTGTTATAAGCAATTGTGTTATGAACCTTGTGCCTAATAAAGAAAAGGCGTTTTCAGAAGTATTGCGTGTTATGAAACCCGGTGGACATTTTTGTATTTCCGATATTGTGATAATTGGCGAATTGCCGGAACAGCTTAAAAACTCCGCAGCCGCTTACGCAGGCTGTGTTTCCGGCGCTATGCAGAAAGAGGATTACCTTGCCGTGATTAAATCGCAGGGTTTTAGAAATGTTGAAGTGAAAACATCAAAGATTATTAAGCTACCGGACGAGTTGTTAGAAGAGTATCTTTCAACAGATGAAATTTCCGAATTTAAGAAAGGCGACTTCGGCATTGTGAGTATTACAGTTGTAGGCGAGAAATAAAGCTCCTAATGAACTTACAGCTTCATTGCCGCCAAGGCTCTGAGGCACAAAGGTAATTTTTAATGATCTTAATATTGATCGGTATTCATTAAAATTGATAAAAATTAAGTTCAAAAATTTATTTATCTCTTTGCGCCTTGGTGACTTCATGGCTATTTTTTAATTTATTTTAGATATGAATAAGCTACTAAACACTGCTTTTTATTTAAGCATTATTACAATTGTGTATAACGTGGCCGAGGGCACTATTTCGGTGTTTTTCGGACTTGAAGATGAAACTCTAGCCTTACTTGGATTCGGAGTTGATAGCTTTGTGGAAGTTATTTCGGGGCTTGGAATCGCGCACATGGTTCGTCGAATGAAAAGCTCCGAAGTTTCATCAAGAGACAGCTTCGAACGAACGGCTCTAAAAATTACAGGCACGGCTTTTTATTTACTTGTTGCAGGCTTACTAGCCGGGTCTGTTATTAATATCTTGCAAGCGACGAAACCCGATACTACCATAGTAGGCATAATAGTCTCCTCGATATCTATTCTTACAATGTACGCATTGATGAAAGCCAAGCTTAATGTAGGAACTAAACTAAAGTCTGATGCGATAATAGCGGATGCGAATTGTACCAAAACATGTTTCTACCTGTCACTAATATTGTTGACTTCAAGCGGCTTGCATGAAATTTTTCAACTTGCGTATTTTGATATACTTGGTTCACTAGGAATTGCATATTATGCATTCAAAGAAGGAAGGGAGGCTTTTCAGAAGTCAAAAAGCGATAACTTATCATGCTGCAGTGATGACGAATGTCAAAATTCATAATACGCAGATAACACAGACATTACTGATTTTTACAGATAAACATTAAAGAATAATAAAAATTATTTTTTCTTTGTTCGAAAGACAAAGAATAGAATAGCGGAAACAAGACCAGTTACCCCCGAGATAATTCCCGATAGATCCAGCCCCCAAACAAATTGGTCTTTCCACTCTTTGGTGGTTCCAAACAGTTCATCTTCAACTTCAACAAGTACCTGGTTTTTTGTAAATATCTCCCCCCCGTATAATTGCCATACAACCAACGAAACAATTATTATTGCAACGGCAGCATATAAAACCGTCTTTTGCTTTGTGTTCATATTTTGCCCTTTCCGAATTGTTTTAATAATAATCAAAAACTAGGTAAGAAGTTCTAAAACATTTGTCAGAGTCTTTACACTAAATTAGAATTCAGAAAACAGGATAGTCCTAATTTCATAACTAGGACCATCATGCTGATAGCAATAGGAAATTAAAAACCGTCGAACAAATTAACAACTTGTTCGACGATAAAACTATCTGTAAAGCGGATCTAACCCAATTGTGCCTTTTAGATCTTTAATATATGCTGCCGATTTAACATGCTGCAATTGTTCATGTGCGAATTCCAGCTTGGCTTGTATCGACTGCTTATCAGCATCAGACAGGTTGATTGATTTTTTTAGGTATTCAGTCAAATACTTTTCATGGCGCTGCCATAGAGCTATGTCGTATAACTGCTTGCCTAATAACCGATCCCTATACCATTCGCTGTTCAAAAGATAATCTAGTGTGAACATTTCACGGATCTCTGGATCATGTACGGTTTTTCCTTCATAGTTTCCATCAACCATTATGTGCAATATCGCTTTTAGCGGAGGGCATGCTGCTTCAACACTGCCATCGTTAAAATACATCTTTGCAACACGCGCTTGTGCTTCAGTAACATTATGGATGCCGTCCACGTATGATGCCATATCCTGCAGCTCCGGTTTCAACATCTCATCAGAAAAAACAGCATCAGGATTTTCAAAAACTCTACCGAAGAACACACGAACAAACTTTGTGGTTATCCTGTATCCCAATCGGCTTCCAAGCACCTTTTGCCCTTCATATTCGAAGTCTTCAATTTTTTCAAGGTATTCGTGCTCAATCAGGAAATTAGGATCTCTTTCCTCGGTTCTGATACGGCTCCAAATTTCGGGTACCAGCAAACTTATGTCATGATCAACTTTGTATTTTGGTCCAACATAACCGGCGGCAGTAGTGTAACCAGCGTACTGAGTTAGTATAAAGCTAACCAGTGCATTGTTTAAATCCGTAACCGGACACAACGCATTGAAAGGACCTTTTGTTAAAGCGCCTTCCGAACCGGCGCCTGTTGTTGACGGCGACTTCCCTGTCAAGCTGCAAACAAAATCCATAAACAATTCAGGCAATTCCTGGTAATGTAACGGATTATAAACCGCAAGGGGTCGTATTCCTTTTTCAGGAGGATTATTTCTTCTGCCGGCGAGAACAGCGTTTACAGGAAAATATACTCCTTTATCCGAGGGGATCTTTCTGTAAAGACGGGTACCTACTTCGGCAATATATTTTGATTTCGGATTTACAAGATCAGGACGGTTCTGCAGGTAACGCATATTTTTCGATGGTTTGCCGTCAAAAATTCGAGGGTGCGAAGACGATACGAAATATTTTGAATCATTGTCGCCAATAAACGAGTGTATTAAGTTTTTGATAGGGGAAGTATACTTGTCGAATTCAATTGCATCATCAACTATACTTTGGGCATCCTCAGTAGTAAGAGGCTGGAAGTTTGAAATAAATGTGTTAGGTGTTGCTAAGTCAGATTCGGCTTGTTTATCGAATCCCCTGTTAATCGCTTCGTCCGGTCTTTGAAAGAATCGGTACTCACAGTTGTCAATAAATTTAACACTTGGATTGTTATAGTCCGTACATAAGTTATCAATATTATCCGAAGGCAGAACAGTTGAGGCTGATATGTCATCTTCCATTTGAAGTTTATCGGCGGCGATAAAATCCTGTCGAAGCTTATAGGTTCTCCATGTTTTATCATTGAATAAACCAATACGCAAATAGCTGGCAACAAGTTTCCTGTTGTTAAACTTAAGCTCGTTACCGTTCTTGCCGTCAATTATATCTACCGTGAAATATTTACGCCATTCAGTGCCCCATTCCTCCTTGTAAAAGCGTTTGATAATGTACACCAACCCTTTAATATAATGAGGAATAGTTTCCAGCCATTCGTTGTATTCGGATTTATATTTCTTTGGCGATGGCGTAAGCAGCTTTATAACGGAACCAAGGGAACGTTCTTTGCTCAATATTGGTCTGCTTGACCCTGGTTCTTTCGGCCTGTCTTTGTAACGTTGACTATAATCTTTATTTAAAATTTCATCAACTATTTTTAAATTTTCATCATAATCGGCGATAAAGAATGGTCCCGATAAAATCGAATCGGTAATTGATTTCGAGATTTCCGATTTCCCGCCGCCTGATACTGTAGAAGGTTTGTGGCAGAATGTTCCTTCGGCAATTGTTCCGACCAGCCGCCATGAAGGTGCATACGGATTCTTTTCCATCCTTACCTTGTAACCGGCCGGGTATATATAAGTTTTGGCAGGATTCAATTTGATGGACTGCTCTTTCTTTCCCTGTTTCCATTTTACGGATTGGTCGATAAGATTAAACCGGGAATCCTCTGGTATGTAAATAACATCTTTGTAGTTTTTATCAATCGCGTAACCTTCGGGCTGTGCGTACATAAAGTCGTCATACTTTTTAATATTCTCTTCATAAGTATGATCATCTTTTCGCACCTGGTTATCATCATGAAATTCATCGCCCAGGTTGTAACTTGGAAAAGCAATAGCTCCTCCTGCATGTTCTTCCTCTACATTTCCAAGAAGGTTTGCAGCGTAGCCTATTTGCGTTTTCACTTCTTTTTTTGAATAACCGTAATAGTTATCGGCAATTAAAGTTATAATTACACCTTCATCTGTTCGCGCCGTAATTTTGAATGCGCCGCCATCATTGTAAGGTTCGTCTTCTTTTTCCCAGCACATACCATCACGCTTTTGTCGGTCGGTTGCGTCTTTGATATTTGGCAACCCAAGTTCCTTCTTCGTGAATTTTATTAAATGTGGCGCAAGAATTACACAGCCGGTGTGACCAGACCAATGTTCGATATCAAGTCCGGCATCATTTTCCGGTAAATACGGATCACCAGCATTGCCGAAAATGGATTCAACAAAATCAAGATTACTTACCAAATTTCCCGGGACAAAGAACCGGACTTCCATGCTTTTTTCAGCACTAACTCCCGGAACGTTCGGGCTTACTTTTGGACGAAGCATTAATGTAACAAATAGCTCAGCTTTTTCTTCTTGCGAATCAGTATAAGGCAGACACAACAATTCTTTTGGCGGTTGAAAAGCTGCCATCAGTAAGTTTGCGAAAACTTTTTTGGGAACAGCTTTTTTATCATCGGGAATAGGCAGACCGCCTTCTGCAATGTGGAATACTCCTTTCGTGGTTCTTCTATCTTTTGCAGGATTGTTAAGAATACCTTGCTGCAATCTGTAGGAGCTTATAATATTTGACGTAAACTCATCTTTATCCGGCGGAAGCGATAAAACCCTTGCAATACCGTGGCTATCTAAAACAAATGTGTCCGAAGGAAGCCGGATGTTTAACTTGTCCTTAAACTCACTTAAATAAGAATCGAGGAAATTTTGAATTCGTTGATCTGCAGGACATAAATAGTTTGAAAGGAGTCGATTTTTTTCGCGGTGGTTCATTATTAAATCCTGGGCCAAATCAAGGAACTTGGTGTCGGATTTTATTTGGGGGTACGGCTTACCAAGCGCGGCTAACTTCAGGTTAATATATTGCGAATGCCGTTTATTCTGATTTACAGCACGTCCATCGGTAGTTAATCCTAATTTTTTCTTTAATTCCATAGTGTTCCTTCTTAAATCCTCTTATGTATTTATCAAATTAAATTTATTTACAATTATTCACTGTTAACAAAATATGAAATCTTCAGTAACAGATATTATTTCAGAAAAGTTATTATTTACGGGATTTGAAAATTTTTAACAATTCTTCGGCGGCGGCAGTTGGAAGCAATTGACCGGACTGAATACGCGAAGTAATTTTTGGGATACTTTTCTTAACATTCAGTTGATTATAAAAACTATCCTTCAGTTCGTCTTCTATCATTCTAAAAACCCATTCAACTTTTTGATCTTTTCTTCGCTGCTCAAAAACGTCCGAAGCTTGTGTGACTTCCTTAAACTTTTCGATCACACTCCATAGCTCTGTAATTCCTTCACGAGTTAATGCCGAGCAGGTGAAAGCGTTCGTGTTCCATCCTTCGGTAACGGGTTTGAGATAGTGAAGAACATTCATGTATTCACTTCGCGCCATGTTTGCTTTTTGTTTGTTATTGCCGTCCGCTTTGTTAACAACTATTGCATCCGAAATTTCTATTACACCTTTCTTAATTCCCTGCAGCTCATCCCCCGCCCCTGTAATTTGAACCAGCAGAAAAAAGTCAACCATTGAGCGGACCGTAATTTCATTTTGCCCAACGCCCACAGTTTCAATCAGAATTACATCGTACCCGGCAGCTTCGCATACAATTATGGTTTCGCGGCTTTTACGCGTTACTCCCCCAAGAGTTCCGCCCGAAGGCGAAGGACGAATGAAACAATTTGACTCGCGAGATAATTTTTCCATTCGTGTTTTGTCACCAAGGATACTGCCTTTTGTTAAAGCGCTGCTCGGATCAATTGTTAACACGGCTACTTTATGGCCCTGTTCAATCAGGTATACCCCAAGCGCTTCTATTATCGTGCTTTTTCCTGCGCCGGGAACTCCGGAAATTCCTATTCGAATCGAGTTACCGGAATGCGGAAGCAGTTTGTGCAATACATCCTGCGCTTTTTCGAAATGAGAGCGGGCATTACTTTCAACCAGCGTAATGGTTTTGGCGAGTTTTACGCGGTCGCCTTGCAAAACTCCATCGACTAATTCATCAACAGAATGCTCCTGTCGTTTAAACTTACTGCCGTTTTTGTTTACTTCGCCTGGAGAATTCTTACCTTTTATAACACGAACCGCGAATTCGTCACCGGCATCTTCAGGCGTCCACTCTGGTTTATATGAATTACTTCTATTATCCAATTTCTTAATCGCTATTAAACAGGTCTAATCTTCTGGTAAAGATTCGCAAAAAAAATAGAAATCTTCGGCAATACGGCTCTGCCACCTTTACAAGCATCCAAATTATTTAACAAGGTGCAAAATTATGAAATAAAGAGAAAATTTGATACTGCAAAGGTTAGGAACCAGGACTAAATTTTTCCTCGCACAAACTCATGATCATAAGTTGTAATTTCCAATCTATGTCCGAAAGGATCATTAAAATAGATTGAGAAAGCCTGTCCATGATCACTAAACAATTTTGAATGGAGCTTTTCAGCATTGTGATTTATCAACTCCAACTCATCATCACACCGCTGAAGAAACCTGATGAAATTCTCACCCGATACCCGGAATGCAACCAAATGGTAACCCGCTGTTTCGCGTGTTCCCTGAGGAGTTCCGGTAAACAGTGCTAGTTTTGTGCTGCCGTCGTCTGAGCTTACCATCAATGGTCCTTTGGGATGTTCCGACCAATGCTTGTATCGTTCTACAATAGAAAGTCCCAATACTTTTTCGTACCATTTAGCGGCTTCAAATCTATCGGGCACAAAAAGTTCAACGTGGTCTATTTGATCTACCTTGAACATACTTTCCCTCGATTAGTTAAACAATATTAGCGAATCAAATTCTCAGTTAAATAAATCGGAATGAATTTCAATTTTTGTTCAGCAATTGCCGAATACTTTTCACTGGAAAGCACAATTCCTTCTTTAATATTGCTGTATTTATTCAAAAGCAAATGCATACTTTTAAGTTTACCCGATGGACCTTTCTTCACTTCAATTGGTACTATCTTATTATTCTTAGAAAATACATAGTCCACTTCCGCAGAACTATTTTTTGCATTGCGGGACCAAAAATAAAGTTCATTCAATCCGGCAGCAAGCATTTCCTGGCCAACAAACTGCTCGGCTAACGCGCCTTCATAAACATTCATTAAATCCTCGTTAAGCAGATCAGGTGTAATGGTTAATTCGCTTGCTCTATTAAGCAAACCGATATCAAGAAATATTGTCTTAAAATTTTTTAGTGAAGTGTTGCCGCCTAGTGGCAGTCCTGATGGATCAACATTAAACACTTTATTAATTACTTTTGCCTTCAGCAGAAGGTGATAAGCATTTTTTATCGTCGGCGCAGAAAAATTTTCCGCCAAACGGCTGTACTTTGTTTGCTTTCCAACACTTTTTGCGGATGCAAGCAGCACCTCTTCGAGACATCTTTTATCTGTTCTGCCGGCATATTTAGAGAAATCCTGTTTAAAAGAATCCAATAAATTCGTTTGTACTCTTTGAGCATCAATAAAACTTTCGGTACGTGTAAATATTTTTACTGCTTCCGGCATTCCGCCTATTAAGAAATACTTTCTTAATTCTTCCAATAAGCTGTCGTGAGCCGTATCTGAAATTAGATCTATTGGTTGCGATAGATAATTATGCAGAACGTTTTTATTCAATGCTAGTAGAAATTCTGAAAAATTCATTGGATACATCCAAGCCATCTCAATCCTTCCTACCGGGAATGAAATGTTTCGAAGTGCAAATTCAATTAACGATCCGGCGGTAATTAAATTTAACTCAGGGATTTCTTCATAAAAGTATCGAAGTGATGACAATGCTTCCGGTGAATTTTGGATTTCATCTATAAACAGTAAATCGGAATTAATATTTATTTTGTTGTTAAGAAATATTTCGAGTTCAGTCAAAATTCTTTTGGGATTTTTATTTTTTTTGAAAATAATTCCTAAGTCCGGATCCCGTTCCAAATCAATAATGTGTAAATTCTTATAGTACTTTTTGCCAAATTCTCTAATTGAATAGGTTTTACCAACTTGTCTTGCACCTCTTACTACAAGTGGTTTTCTATCTGTATTTGCTTTCCAGGAATAAAGTTTTTCGGAAATTAGTCGTTCCATTTTCTACAAATCTTTAAAAATCCAAGGGTAATTTTAACAATATCCTTTAAAAATCCAAGGTAAATTGGATACTTATCCTTTAAAAATCCAAGGGTGATTCGCGGAAAAAAATCCCGATATCTTAGAGATTTCGGGAATTTGGTAGGTTTACTCACTAAATCGTTCGTTGACTAATTCCATAATTCTAATCCGAAATATTCATTAGAAATGAATATTTTGCCGAAGGGCAAATTTTTCTAATGAAAAATTTGGATTTAATACTTGTGCCCGGTATTTGGTCACCTGGTTAAAGATGCAATTTGTTGCACTTTATGCAGGATAATCCTAATTTGATAACCAACAAAAACTAAAATGTGCAATTTGCTGCATAGCTAAGAATGAACAAAAAAGAAATAGGAAAAATAATAAGAGGTAGACGTAAATATCTCAAAATAACTCAAAAGGATTTTGCGGAAATTATCGGCTTGAGTTTAAGGAATTTTGTTGATATCGAGAATGGTAAAGCAAATCCAACTTTGGATGCTTTACAAAAAATTGCACATGCTTTGGGATTGGAAATCACAATAAAAGTAAATTGATATGAAACTCGAAGCAAAAGTTTTCTTTAACGAAGATTATGTTGGGACTTTATCAAAAGTTGATGGTGAATATTATTTCCAATATGATGACGAATATTTGCAAACGGATTTCCCATCTATAAGTTTGTCGTTTCCAAAACAGAAAGAAGCGTTTAAATCAAACGTACTTTTCCCGTTTTTCTTTGGATTGTTAAGCGAGGGAGAAAATAAAGAACTCCAATGCCGCAGATTAAAAATTGATGAAAATAATTTTTTTAGTCTATTGTTAAAAACAGCTTCGGAAGATACAATTGGCGCAGTAAGGGTGGTTGAAAATGAAAATTGATAGATGTCCGGCTTGTTTAAAATCGGGGTTTGAAACATACTGTAATTCTTGTTTGAAAAAACTTTTCGATCGAAAGAAAGTAAACCACCAATTGGATTTTACTAGACCTGAATTTAATTCCGCTAAACTTGAAAGAAGTGATAGACTTTCAATTTCCGGCGTTCAAATTAAACACTCACTGAAATTAGAAAACAATAAATTGCTTCTTACCGAAAAAGACGGTGAATATATTTTGAAACCAATACCGGGTGGAGTATTCAAAAACTTAGATCAAGTACCTTGCAATGAACATCTCACAATGCAGATTGCAAGTCAAGTTTATAGAATCGATACAGCGTTAAATGCCATAGTATTTTTTGAAAATGGTGAACCTGCTTACATTGCTAGAAGATTTGATAGAACGAAGGAAGGTAGAAAAATATTGCAGGAAGACTTTACGCAAATTGCCGGACGAACAGAAGAAACAAACGGTCAAAATTACAAATACGATTTTAGCTATGAAGAAATTGCAGAGTTAATAAAGAAGCATATTAAGCCGTATCAAATAGAAGTAGAAAAATATTTTCGTGTAATTGTTTTTAATTATCTTTTTTCCAATGGTGATGCACACTTAAAGAACTTTTCACTTTCCCGGAATGAAGAATACGGTGATTATTTATTAACAAAATTTTATGATTTATTAAATACTTCACTGCACGTTCCCGGTGAATCTGATTTAGCTTTGGATTTATTCAAAGATAGTTTCGAAACAGAAGCCTACAAAGCCGGATGTAAATTTACCAAACCGGATTTTGAAAAATTCGCGAAAAGAATAGAAATTAATAAAAATCGATTTATAAAAATTTATAATGATATGCTAAATAAATCCAGCCAGGTAAAAGCGTTGATTTATGCTTCTTTTTTAAGAAATGATTTGAAGGATATTTATTATCAAAATTATCTTGAAAGGTTGGAGAATATAGAACTGGTTAATTGCTCAATTGGTTCTTAATTCTATCCATAAATTCAAGAGGGGGCTGTCTCAAAAAGGCAGCTCTTTTTTTTG
>JANQLA010000123.1 GCA_028280855.1 Melioribacteraceae bacterium | reverse complement strand
GAAGCGCCGCGCCCGCGGGCAGCTCCCCGGATACGCCGCCGAGGATCTGGAGGGGATCGTCTATTCGCTGCTCGCCTTGTGGTTAGCAAAATTTTGTTTCCCAGATAGAGTGTATCTATTAAAACTTTCCGTTATCAACTACTCAATAATTATCAAGCGGGTGGTATTAAGCTAGAAACCGGATATTCAAACAGTATCCTGTTAATTATTTGTATATTAGAAAAGAAAAGCACATACCGCCAACAGTATTCAGCGCAATTGCAAATAATACTTTGAATGAGTAGCTTACTTATAGCAAGTGAAATTAACCTATGTCTACCGAAAAACAAAAATTTACAGACAGTATAAAGCTTCCGCTGATGTTTGTTGTTATGATTTGGGTTATTAAAGTTTTAGAGACCTCTTTCAGCATCAGTTTTACCGGTTACGGCTTGTTTCCGCGAGAAGCGCATGGCCTGATCGGCATTGCAACATTCCCGCTATTACATGGGAGCTGGGATCATTTGATTTCAAATACGCTGCCGATGCTTTTTTTTACGACCGCATTATTTTACTTTTACCCAAAATCCGCCAAGCCCGTATTTATTGCAATATACATTATACCCGGAATCTTGCTTTGGCTTTTCGCTCGCCCGTCCTTTCACATCGGCGCCAGTGCAATAGTTTACGGTTTGGCGGCGTTTATATTTTTCAGCGGTGTCATTCGTAAAGATAAGCGCTCAATTATTCTCGCGTTAATTCTGACATTCTTTTACGGCGGGATGGTATGGGGTATTTTACCTTACAAAGACGGTGTATCGTGGGAGGGACATTTATTCGGCGGAATAACCGGGTTTGCAGCGGCGATAGTCTTCCGAAAACGAGATCCTTTCCAAAAATACGAGTGGGAAGAGGAAGATAATGACGATGATGATTACGATGTGAGAGATTTGGAAATATCTTATAAGAAGGGTTATCCTTTTGAGTAAACACTTGTAAAGCAAATGAAATAGCAAGTAGCAACTCCCGAGAATCAAACAAATATGAATACCGCTACCGCAGGTAAGAAACGGAGTTTGTTTTTTCGGATTTGATCACTGTAATTTATTTGTTATTTGTATTTTGATACCTCGAGTTTACAAAAGGTTTTTATGAAGCTTGTAGTTGACGAAAACATATCTTTTGCTAAAGAAGCTTTTGCTACATTGGGCGATGTGAGGCTATGTCACGGTCGGAAAATAACCAACGAAATGCTTTGTGATACAGAAGCGTTAATCGTTCGTTCAGTTACTAACGTAAACGAATCATTGCTCAAAGATACGCCGGTTAAGTTTGTAGGCACGGCCACAATCGGGACTGATCACATTGACAAAACATATTTAGCCGCCAACGGTATAACTTTCGCCGCCGCCGCCGGTTGCAATTCGCACGCAGTTAAAGAGTATGTTTTTACTGCAATTTTCAACATGTGCGTCAAGCACAATATTTCTATAAAAGAGAAGTCAATAGGCATTATTGGCTGCGGTAACATTGGTTCCAAAGTAGCGGAAGTTGCCGGCAAGCTTGGACTAAAAGTATACAAAAACGATCCGCCTTTACAGCGTAAAAGAGGTACCGGTGAATACTGTTCCCTGGATGAGGCTTTGCAATGCGACATTGTAACCTGTCATGTTCCGCTAAACAAGGGCGGCATCGATAACACGATTCACTTGCTTGATGAATCAAAACTTAATGTCTTAAAACCCGGCGCGATACTAATCAACACATCACGCGGGCCGGTTATTGACAACCTGGCATTAAAACAGAGACTAAAGTCAAGCAACGATTTGCACGTCGTCCTTGACGTTTGGGAAACCGAGCCATATATTGACACCGGTTTGCTTGCGCTAATCGAACTTGGTTCGGCGCATATTGCGGGCTACTCGCTCGAAGGTAAGGTCAACGGAACAACATTAATTTATAACGCGCTGTGTAATCATCTGCAGCAACAAGTAACCTGGAAGCCAACGCTTCCCGATGTCAAAGACAGGTTTCTTTCAATACGCGATACGCAAAGCCCCGAAGAATACTTCTTTCGCTTGTTTAATATACCTTACCCAATTGATGAGGATGATATGTTGCTCCGCCAAACTCTTTCTGGTAATATTAAGGATATAGGAAAATACTTTGACTCATTACGAAAAAAGTATAGGCTAAGACGGGAGCTACACAATTATGTGGTTGATCGGCCTTTTGTCGGCGATTCTTTTACAGACGTAATAAATATATTGAGAATTCCGCTTGCAGGCTCATAGTATTTCATTCGAACATTTTATCAATTGATTTGTATAAACCGGCACTATGAGAAAAACGCTTTTAATAATTTTTGTTTTATCAATAATAATTTCGGCACAGGATAAATCCGGCTTGCAAGTTGCCCGGTTAAAGTATAATGGCGGCGGCGACTGGTACAATGATCCCTCGGCTGAAGTAAACCTGTTACAATACATAAATGATAACACGGACATAAACGTGAACCCGGGATACGTTTTCGTCGACATCGCTACGAATGACTTGTTTCAATACCCCATCCTGTTTATAACCGGCCACGGCAATATAGTTTTATCCGATTCGGATGTGGACAAACTTCGCAAATACTGTGAGCGGGGAGGGTTTATTTATATCGACGATGACTACGGGTTAGATAAATCGGTACGACGCGAAGTGAAAAAGATTTTTCCAAATAACGACCTGATGGAGCTCCCTTTTTCACATTCTATTTATAATATTTTGTATGACTTTCCCAAAGGTCCGCCGAAGACACACGAACACGATAACAAACCGCCGCAGGGTTTTGGAATTTACATTGATGAAAGGTTGGTTCTTTATTATACTTACGAAAGTAATCCGAGTGACGGATGGGCGGACGAAAGGGTTCACAATAATCCCAAAGAAAAACGTGAGGAAGCGTTGAAGTTCGGCGCGAACATAATTGTTTACGCGCTCACGAATTAAATTATGAATGAACAAATCAATCATATAAATGAAATAAAGCAAGGGCTGCGCGGAGTTCGCAAAAAAGAATTCTTTAAGAAGGCATTAGTAGGTTTTAACATTGTAGTTGTGCTGGTACTTGCAACCAACCTGCTTATTACATTGATTGAACTTTTCGGGGCCAAAAGTATTGAAAGCAGAACCGTTTTGTTTTATTCGCTTATAATCATTACTGCCGCCGCCGGTATTTTGCTATTCGTTATTCCGCTTTTTAAATACTTTGGAATAACAACAAAGTACAATTATATGCAGCTTGCTAAAAAGGTTGGCGCTTATTTCCCAAATGTGAAAGATAACCTGGTTAATTCGATTCAGCTAATAGAAGATAAAAATGACTACGGTTATAGCAACTCTTTGATCGAAGGTGCTTTTAAGAATGTCTACGAGAAAGCAAAATCTATCGACTTCAAAAGTATTATTAACTTTTCTTCGACTAAAAAGTATTTTCAGTCTACGGCCGGTGTTATAATTTTTTCGGTAATTGTTTTCGCTTTATTTCCGGGATTGCGTTCGTCATCTTACCGCATTTTAAATTACGATACGGAATTTAAAGAACCGCCAAAGTTTTCGTTTCAGGTTGATCCGGGAAATGTGAAACTAACTAAAGGCGATAATCTTACAATTACTGTTCATGCTATCGGCGATGCACCGGAATCAATTACAATAGCAACTCAATCTGTTGAACAAACCGAATACGAAGAGCACGAAATTAAACGGGATTCTTTAGGTAATTTTAAGTATCGATTGAATGCCATAAAAAGCACGTTTACATACTTCGCTTTGAGGGATGAAATTATGAGCAATGTTTACGAAGCGGAAGTTATTAATCGTCCGCTGGTAACATCGTTTGAAACGACTATTGCTCCGCCAAAATATTCGGGACTTCCGGAAACAGTTCAAAAAGACAACGGGAACTTAACCGTACTGCCGGGAACAAATGTAAGCATTGGTATCAAATCAAATAAAGAAATATCCTCTGCGTACTTGTTATTCAACGACAGCTCAAAAGTTTTGTTCGATACCGAATCATATTCAGGAAAGGCAAACTTCCGCGTGCTAAAGGACGGCAGCTACAGTATTAGGTTGAAAGACATGGAAGATTACTACAATTCTAATCCCATATCTTATAGTATAAACACATTGGTTGACGAGTATCCTAATATAGATATGATTGCGCCTAATGCGGATGTAACGCTTGGGCAGGTTAATCAATTACCTCTTTCAATGGAAATATCGGATGACTTCGGCTTTACAAAACTATTGCTTAATTACAGAATTTCAGCTTCTGCTTTTGAGCAACCGTGGAGCGGGTACAAGCAGAAAGAAATAACCATCACCAAACTAAACGAACAGGAAGTCTATTATGTTTGGGACTTCAACGAAATGGTCTTAGCTGTTAATGATGTTTTATCTTACTATATAGAAGTATGGGATAACGATAATGTAAATGGTCCTAAATCCTCGAAGACCACTGTATTTAATATACGCGTTCCTTCGTTAGATGAACTCTTTGCCGAGGCGGAAGATACCCAGCAAAAAGCCGAACAGGACTTAACCAAATTGCTAGAAGAGACCAAAGAATTAACGGATGAAATGCAGCGCATCTCAAATGAAATGAAACAGGATGACCGTGAGCTTACCTGGGAAGAAAAGGAAAAGATTGAGCAAGCCATGAAAAATTTTGAAGAGCTTGCCGATAAATCCGAAGAAATTCAAAAGTCATTGAATGAGATGCAGAGGCAAATGCAGGAAAACGATTTACTATCTGAAGAAACACTTGAAAAGTATATGGAACTGCAGGAGCTGATGGACGAACTTAGCAGCGAAGATATGAAACAGGCAATGGAAAGAATGCAGAGCATGTTGGAGCAGATGAACCGTGATCAAGCTCAGCAAGCATTTGAAGAAATGCAATTTAACGAGGAAATGTTCCAGAAAAGCCTTGAGCGTACATTAAACTTGCTGAAACGAATTCAAATTGAGCAGAAGGTTGACGAACTGGTAAAACGCACTGAAGACATAGTTGAGCAGATGGAAGAATTGATGAACGAAACTCAGAACTCCGAAGCGAAAGACGAAAACAAAAGCAATGAGTTGTCGCAAAAGCAGGATCAGGTCTCCGAAAAGCTGGACAAACTTAAGGAAGAGATGGAGAAGCTGAATGAAAAGATGAAAGAGTTTGAAGATATGCCGCAGCAAGACATGCAGCAAATGACCGAGCAGATGAATGAACAGCAGAATACCGAGCTATCCGAACAGATAGAGCAGCAGCTCCAACAGATGCAGCAAATGCAGGCAATGCAAAACCAGCAGCAGCTTTCACAAAACATGCAGCAGATGCAGCAGCAAATGTCGCAGATGCAGCAACAAATGCAGCAGCAAACCCAAATGCAAGCAATGTTTGATATGATGAAAGCAGTGAATAACTTGTTATCTCTTTCAAAGGAACAGGAAGCGTTAAAACAAAGCACCGGTCAAACACCACCGACCTCGAAACAATTTAACGATAATGCAAAAGCGCAAAGCGATATGCAGCGCAACCTAGATAGAATATTACAGCAGCTTTCAGACCTATCGCAAAAATCTTTTGCCGTGACACCTGAGATGGGCCGTGCTCTCGGCCAGGCTCGCAACGAAATGAACCAGGCAATGGCAGCAATGCAGAATCGTGCAACCGGTGCTATAGTTCAAAGACAAGGAGCGGCCATGCAACATCTTAACGAAGCCGCTTCATTAATGAAAGGCAACATGGAACAGATGATGCAGGGCGGGCAAGGCGGCGGGATGATGTCGCTTATGCAGCAGATGCAGCAAATGTCCCGGCAGCAAATGCAGCTTAATCAGTTAACCCAGCAATTAAATCAGAAAGGTCAATTGTCGCAGCAGCAGCAAGCTCAGTTGCAGCGATTAGCCCAAGAACAGGAAATGATTCGTAAATCTCTGCAGGAACTCAATAAAGAAGCAAAAGAATCCGGGCAATCCCGCAAACTTGCAACCAACCTTGAAAAAGTTTTAGCTGAAATGCAGGAAGTTGTTACCGGCATGCGAACGGAAAAGCTGAATGACGATCTTGTTCAATCGCAGGAAAGAATACTATCAAAATTACTCGACGCGCAACGTTCAATTAATGAACGTGACTTTGAAAAACAACGCGAATCACAAGTGGGGCAAGCATTTGATCGTGAATCTCCTCCCGAAATTATTTTTGCAACCGAAGAAGGCAAAGATCAATTGCGTGATGAGCTAATGAAAGCCATCCGCGAAGGTTATGCCAAAGACTATGAAGAACTAATCCGCAAATATTACGAAGCTTTGCAAAAAAAACAGTTAGAGAACTAGTATTCTATTGAACGATAAATTTGACTAATAACTTCGGATGCTTTGCTTTGTCTTTATGGTTGCTTGAAGCGAAAGTAACTCCGCTATATTCAATTTCGTTTAATAGCTTTATCATCACACCAAAGTTCTTTTCAGGAAAGTAAACCATCTCCTGGACTAAGTTTCTAATATCAATTTCTAGGTAATCCTGATCCATGCTGGTACTTTTCTCCAGGACAATTTTATTACGGTCGGATGTTTCCGGTTGATTGTTCCATGTTACCGAATCTTCAGACCAGCCTTCCACTAAACGTTGAATTGAAATTTCATTGTTTCCAAGCTGAGGGGTAAAACCTTCATTCGCAAAAAAGTATAATGATAGTTTAGCTTCAAAAATTGATGCAGATCGGGGTATGTCGGACAGATCAAATTTTAAAAGGCCTCTTATAGTGTCTGGAGTTTCCTTTCCACTCCATTTCCATACCTCAGCACGAATAACATTATGGAGATTGTAGTTTATACCGTTCCAGCTACCAAAATTAATCTCGCGAGCCGGTTCAAATGACCATATCCAGGCATCAAATCCATCTGTGCTATCAGGTTGAATCACGAACGTATTTATTTGCGCAAGTGAGTTGACGTATATTGTTATGAAAAAAATGAATCCGAATTTACTCATTATCTAATACCATTTAATATTTTTGAATTCTTTTAAAATTAACAAGCCTCTTAAGATTGTAATAGTACGAAATTGCGGTTGCACTCACTCCTAAGGAATTAAAAAAGGTTGACAATTTTTCGGTAGAATACCGCAAAAGAGATTAACATATTTACACCATGAAAAATACAATACTACCACCCCAAAAAATTATGTATGACGCTTTGGTAAAAAAAGATGGGTCATACGAAGGTATATTTTACGTTGGCGTAAAAACAACCGGTATTTTCTGCAGACCGACATGTTCGGCACGTAAACCGAAGCCACAAAATGTTGAATACTTTCCTTCGGCTAAAGACGCACTGTTTGCCGGCTACAGGGCTTGTAAAGTTTGCCATCCGTTGGAACTAAACGGAAAAGCTCCTGAATGGATAAGATATTTATTACATCAAATTGAATTGCATCCCGTTAAGCGATGGAAAGACAATGATCTCCGCTCAATGAAACTTGATCCGAATAGAGTTCGCCGCTGGTTTAAGAAAAACCATGATATGACATTTCACTCTTATCTTCGTTCGGTTAGATTGGGTAAAGCAATCGGCAACATTAAACTCGGTGAAAACATAACACAGACGGCTTACACCTACGGCTTTGAGTCCGTAAGCGGTTTTAACGATGCTATAAAAAATCTTCTTGGTTTATCGCCATCTAAGAGCCGGGATCAAACTACTGTTGTTGTAAACCGTATCTTATCTCCTCTCGGGCCAATGATTGCAGGTGCAACTGAAAAAGGACTATGCTTACTTGAATTTGCCGATCGAAGGATGCTGGAAACCCAGTTTAAAAGACTTGTTAAACTTCTTAACTGCCATATTGTTATTGGCGATAATCAGCATATCAAAAGTATTGAGAGTGAGCTTAACCTGTATTTCGAGGGCTCTTTAAGTGAATTCAAAACAACAATTGACTTGCCCGGCTCGCTTTTTCAAAAAACCGTTTGGAATGAGCTAATGAATATTGCATATGCGTCAACAACCTCCTACGAAAACATTGCAGCGCAAATTGGCAATATAAAAGCTGTTAGAGCTGTTGCAACTGCAAACGGTGATAACAGGCTTGCCATTGTTATTCCCTGTCATAGAGTTATAGGTAAAGATGGAAAACTACGGGGCTATGGCGGAGGTTTATGGCGCAAGAAATGGCTACTTGAACACGAAAGCAAGCACGTTTT
>JANQLA010000122.1 GCA_028280855.1 Melioribacteraceae bacterium | reverse complement strand
TTTTGGCTCTCGTTCATTGAACCAATTTTTACGGTAAGTTTCTCGGTTGGCCGAACCGTGAGCGAACCGGGCGACTTAAATACAACTGCCTTCTATTTGAGTTCAGGGTTTACGTTTTAGCGCTTTAATGTCTTAAACGTAATTATAGGTTGATCCGGCCTATGTTAAACAAAATGATAGTATTTTTACTAATTCATTTAACAAAGCGAAGGTGTTGGTCTTAATTTTTCAGTAATTTCCCATACAACTTAAAAGAATACATCAACAATATTTTTTGTTCTTTATACGTTAACAACAAATGTTTTTAATTCAATACTTAATTCCGCTTCATTAACAAGCAATTATCTTCCTTTTTACTTCTTCATATTCTTGTGATCGTAAAAATTTTATCTTAGCAGCACTTTATTATTTGAATTTTATTTTATAACAATACTTATTATTTATTCCCCATAATCATATCATATTATTTATTATGGAGGCTATAAAAAAATTCTTGTTTCATTGTAAATTTGAAAAAAATCTTAGTGATAAAACATTAAAAGCATATTCTATTGACCTTAAACAATTCAATAAATACATACATAAAAATTTTAACCTTAATGATATTTCGCAAGTTAGCCGAGATGAATTAAAACTTTATATCCAATTCATTTCTATTTTTAAACCTAAAACTATCAAAAGAAAAATTGCATCCGTAAAAGCCATGTTTAATTTCTTGGAATTTGAAGAATTAATTAAACATAATCCCTTTAGAAAAATAAAAATCCGGATTAAAGAACCATCAGTTTTACCAAAGGTGATGGATATACAGGAAGCCTCACAATTATTTAGCACTGCCTACAAAGAGCTCAGAGAAATGACCGATAAGAAATCCCATTATGCTTATAAAGAAAAAACACGTGATATAGCAGTGCTTGAATTGCTTTTTGGCACAGGCATAAGAGTTTCCGAATTGTGTTCGATAAGATACAATGACTTTGGAGAAGGTTTTTCTTCAATAAAAGTTAATGGCAAAGGCAATAAAGAAAGAAGAATTCAAATAATCAATAAAGACATAAAAAAGGCTCTAAAGAATTATTATTATTTGTTTTCATCAGAGATAGAAGACGATAATTACTTCTTTTTAAACAGATTAGGAAATAGACTTTCAGAACAATCGGTACGTCTGATGATTAGAAAATATAGGAAGAAGTGTTGCATTACTAAAAATATTACGCCTCATGTTTTTAGACATACTTTTGCAACATTATTACTTGAACAAGATGTTGATATAAAATATATCCAAAATTTACTTGGACACAGCTCAATTATCACCACACAAATCTACACGCATGTAAGTCAAGAAAAACAAGCCGACATCCTTCAAAAAAAACATCCAAGAAATGAGATTAAGTTAATTCGTTGATGTGTATTAATAACGGATAACTATTTATTATGCATCTGATTCCAACCCAAGAAAAGTTTTTGTCTTCTATAAAAAATAGAATTTCAAAAGAAGAATCTCCTTTTTTTTTTCTCATAAGAGGGAAGGCTGGAACCGGTAAAACAACAATATCAAATGCGATCCATAAAAAATTCAACATTGTTGCCTACTTGTTTGATAATATTAACTCTATCAGGGACTTAACTAGGAAGCCAAATATAAAAGATTTTAGAGCTTTTGTTCTTCGATACGGAAAAACGAACTCTTTTGGAGAAAGTCTTATTACTTCGGTTCTTTTCGTTGTCGCTTTAATCCCTATCTCTTATCAATTGATTTATTTAATGATAATAGAAGGGAGATTGTTTTTTTTGCGTCGAAGTAGCAAAAATAGTATTCGAAATCTATATGCGGATGAGAAACAGTCAGAGTTTTATATTACTCTCCGACGTTTATTATCGCTGCGGAGAAGATATCACAAGTTCGGAGATTTTTATTATAGAAAAATC
Source organism: Melioribacteraceae bacterium (assembly GCA_028280855.1). Lineage (GTDB taxonomy): Bacteria > Bacteroidota > Ignavibacteria > Ignavibacteriales > Melioribacteraceae > PGYT01. The sequence continues at coordinate 5,503 of JANQLA010000122.1, read as the reverse complement.
AGACGAAAAAGAAATTATATCCCACAAAATCAATGCACCATTATTTTTGATGAAATAAACTTCTATGATGATAAAAATATTGAATATATAAAAGATCTATTCTTTGATTCTCAATTGAAAAAAGTTGCTCCGATTTTCAATAGCCTGGGAATTTTAATTAATTATTGCCAGGATTATCATACTAGCAGCAAATTGAAATCACTTCTTTCAATGTGCAAGGAAGAAAATATCTTTGAGCTACAAACATATTCGGATGAGGATATTTCATTTTTATGCTCATCATATGACTATGAGACACAGAATGTAGTAAAAAGTAGTCTAAAAAAAATAAAGAATATCTCTTTGGGGTCAAATCTTGCCCTTACTAATTCTTTAATTAGATATATCAATACTCATAAGGATGTAAATTCCTTTAAGCTTGAGTTTCAGAGCAACTACGAGGTGCTAAGAAAATATTACAATAACGAAAACAAACTTAAAGAAACACTCGAATTATTATCACTCACTCCAGAAGATACATTAGTAAAAGAAATTGTTGAGCTTAGTAAACTTATGTCATATGGAGAAGAAATATATGATACAGAAATTAGGAATGTGCTTTTCAAAGCTAGTAAGAAAAGATTTATAAATCCCAAAGACATTGAAATAATTGTTCCAGATAGGGTTAAAATTAGTTTTGTTGAAAGTCAAATTAAAGACTATTTTCAACCCAAAGATACCAACTTCATTAAGAAGTTTTATCAACAATTTGCTGAGGTAATGAAGGTAGTTAATCCTGGGGATTATCTTGAAAGAGGGTATTATTACTTATTATGTGGAGATAATGATAAAGCAGAATTATTTCAGTTTATGCACTTTGCCCAAGCATGTTACACTGATACTGTAAATGAGATAGAAAACATTGAACTAAATCGTTACTCTGAATACGCTGAATATCTAAAAAATGGATATAGCATGTATTATCGCGGTCACTTTAACCAGCTACCAAATCTTATTGATAAAATGAACTTGTGTAAAGTGGATTCATTAGCTAGGTTTGAACAAGATTTGCTGAGGTGCAAGGCATTGCTTGTTAGTGCAGATAAGAATAAGATAGATGAAGTGAGAAACACAATGGATGATTATATTGACATCATTGACAATGAAGAAAAAGAAATAATGGTCAGAATAAAGCTTGTTCTTTTAATAGTAGAGCTATATGATGGAAATAACACAAATGTCAAAAGGCTTCAAAGGGAAATAATTACGGATTCAGAAATGTTAAGTAGAGTTGATGGGAGGTATAACTATCATCAATTTTCTGTTAGAAGGCGGTCTATAATATCCAATGAAATAGAGATAGCACATGAAGAAACGCTTAAAAGCACTAGCTTCTTTAATAAAAAGATAAGTAGTAGTAAATCAAATTTTTTCAGAAGAGAATATTTTTGCTCGTTAATTAATTTATCGGCTACTTTTAGGTATCAAAGTGAATATAAAAATGCCTACAAGGAAGCTCTTAAAGCTTTGTCTATTTACAATCAATACCCTGATGATTTTCCTAAAGTCACATTATATAATACTTTGGCAACTACAGCCTTCGAATGTGGAGCTTTATCCGGGGAAGATGCCATAAAGTTATATCTAAGACCCATGGAGAATAATATCAACATTAATAAAAGTACCGAAAGTACAGATTATTTCATACTTAATAATATTGCTTGTATCGAAGCCTACCGTGATTTGCATATCGCTTATGAATGTATTGAGAAAGCTATTCGTGTTATGAAAAACTGCACAAATAGTATAAACAGCCATAAGTATAGGTTATATACAAATAAAGCAGTCCTCTTATATTTAAATGGTAAAACTGAAAAAGCAATAGAGACCATTCAGGAAGTTAAGAATTTACAAACATTCCCTTATAGTGATTCCTATCATTTGGGACGATACAATACTCTTATAGATATATTTAGCCAATTTAAGATAAATAGTGTCACTGAACTTGATAAATTAATGGAAAAAGAAAATCCTTCTAAAACTAATATTGAAAGACATTATAACAAAAGTTTACACATATGGAGTCTACAATATTGGTCAAGATAGTTGGCTTATTTATAATACATACCTATAGTAGAAATTAGAAAATCCTCATAACTCATGCCATTCATTTCATAAATAGTTTGGAATGCACCGTTTGCAGCTATAGAAGGCATGCTACCTACATCATTGAAATATATATCCCAACTATCGTCAATGCGAAGATCTATTCTAGTTAGTCCTTTTATTCCCAAAGCATTTATTATTCTATGAGAATAACTTTTTATCCGGTATTGGACTTCTGAATTAACTATACTAAAATCAAAATACTTATTCTTGCTCCCCTTTTGGGTATTAGTAAAATATTCTTGTGTTATAAAATTATGTCCGGGTCTTAATTTATCATCATAAAATAATCCCAAAACGTGAGGAGTATAAATAGTATCATGATCGATTATTGCCGGAATAGTCACTTCATAGCCAACAATAAATTTTTGTACAATTACCCCTTGGCAATACTTAACTGATAGGTTATGTATGGAGTCTTCGAAATCATCACTATAAGGAAATACAGATTCATCTTTAATTGATAACTTATTATTCTCGTTAGACAATTTCATAATCACTTTCAAACCTTGAATAGGTTTTTCAGTTATCCAACCAGAATCATAGCGATAGTACCAAAAATCTGCAACTGGAATTCCAAGGTTTTTCAAGATAGAATAATAATGGAATTTATCGCATAATAATCCCATTCTATAAGCATCATTACCTATAAAATCCACATTATTATACCCACAGAAAGCGGGGATAAGTATCCGGCGCGAAAATAGTGGTCCCGAAAATGACTGATTATAAACAAGTGTGTATTTATATTTCGATGTAATATTGTTTAATGAATATTTTATAAAATCATTTTCATTGGAAAAAAACTCATGGTCCAATCTGTGTTTTTTACATAAATGTAATAAGGCATTTTCTGTGATTCTTGTAGAATTATTTCCAGTACTGTTATTAGAACTCATTACTAGAAGAATTTTCAAACCACTTTTAATTTCATCAAACCGTTTTTTGTTGCGTTTAACGAATTCTATAAATGCCATTTTTTGATGCATAATAAATAGTTATTCGTTATTGAATGTATATAAACAACACTTACTTCATAGAAATATTTAATACTAGTAATAGCAAAATTTGTAAAACAGTTACTTCTTATGAATATCTGTCTAATTTTAAATTTTATTTTTTCTTAAACATTTGCGATTAAAAAGAAAACTCAGAATTTTCAACATCTTTTAAATAGGGTTTTATGAAGATTAGAGGAACATGTTTAAATACTTTCTTAAATAAAAGATAAATAATTTTTGATGATAGTTAAAACTAAACTCGCTTTTTTAGGCGCTATGCAACTTCCCAAATTTTAACCTTTCACCCTTCATCCAAGGCCTGGCGGACTTTAATGGCCAAATCACTTTTGGTAAATGGCTTTTGAATAAAAAGAACATCTTCTTCAAGGAATCCTCTGTGGGTAATAATATCTGCAGTATAACCCGACATATACACCATTTTTAACTTAGGGAATTTCAAACGCAGTTTTTCAGCCAAATCACGCCCATTCATTTCCGGCATTACAACATCCGTGATCAGCAAATCAATGATTGATCCAGATTCATGTGCGTTTTGTAGCGCCTGGGTTGGCGAACTTGCTCCCAATACGTTGTAACCTAACCGTTCAAGCATCACTTGCGCCATTTTCATGATGGCCAGTTCATCATCAACCACAAGCACCGTTTCTCCTTTGCCATTCGGAATTTCCATTGCAAAACTTTCATCACGCTTGTGTATTGGTTCGGAATGGCGAGGAAAATACAGCCTAAACGTTGTTCCTTTTCCGGGTTCGCTATACACATTAATAAAACCCTCATTTTGCTTTAGAATCCCATAAACTGTTGAAAGCCCTAACCCTGAACTTTCACCCACTTCTTTGGTGGTAAAAAACGGCTCAAAAATCTGTTTCTGGGTTTCTTTATCCATGCCACAACCGTCATCGCTCACCGACAATACCACGTAATCGCCCGGAATAAAACCGGGATTTTTTGCACAATAGGCTTCATCAAAGGTTTTATTGGTAGTTTCAATCCTAACTTCACCGATACCACTGATGGCATCACGCGCATTGACACATAAGTTGACTAAGATCTGATCAATCTGGGCCGGATCGACCTTTACATGCCAAATCTTTTTTCCCGGAATAAAAATTAATTTAATATCCTCACCAATTAGCCTTCGAACCATTTTTAATAAACCTTCTATGATTTCATTAAAATCCACAACAATTGGCTGAATGGTTTGCTTGCGTGCAAAAGCCAGCAATTGGCGGGTAATGTCCGAAGAACGATGAGCAGCTCGCCTAATTTCAGTTAAATCTTCATGTAACGCTGAATGCTTTTCAACTTTATCCATTGCTATTTCTGCGTAACCCGAAATCACATTCAACATATTGTTGTAATCATGCGCCACTCCGCCGGCAAGCCTACCAATTGATTCCATTTTCTGTGCCTGTGCCAATTGCTGAAGTAATTTATCGTGCTCGGCTTGCACTCGTTTTTGCTCGGTAATATCGCGAGTTATTACGAGCACTTGCTCCGGTATTCCTGAGCTCATATCTAAAATGACCGCTTGATTTGAATATTGACGGCCTTTATAAGTAACTTCATAGTAGACTTCTTTGCCTTCAAAGGCTTGCTTCATGTAAATTTTGAGTTGATCCCATAATTCCGGGAACACTTCCTGAACAGTTTTTCCTTCCACATCTTCACTTCTAAGACCGGCTGTTTTAAATGCTTGCCCATTTGCAGCCAAGTACCTCCAATTTTTGTCCAATAAAAACAACGCCCCATCCGGGAAATTTGCGGCAAGGGATTTATAACGTGCTTCACTTTGGCGCAGGGCCAACTCGGATTGTTTTTGATCCGAGACATCACGAGCAATTCCCATAATACCAATGATCTCTTCGGCATTATTTCGGATAAGCGAGCCGTTCGAAACATGCCAACGCCAATCACCATTCATATGCCTGACCCGGTATTCCACATAGGACTGCTTTTCTCCTGTTGATAAAACCTTATCTAAAAATCCCTGGCATTTGGATATGTCATCGGGATGAACATAATCTGCAAATGGTTTACCAATTGCGTCTTCAGCCGGCTCGCCCATAAATTCAAGCCAATTTGGAGAAACATACGTAAAGAGACCTTTTTCAGAAATTGAATACACAATATCGTTTGCGTTTTCTACAAACGACCTAAACCGCAATTCACTGGCTTTTAGCTTTTCCTCTGTTTTCCGACGCTCAGTTATATCTTGCACGACTATTAAATTCTTTTTACCCAGCGGCATCATATCAAAAACGCACAAACGTTTTGAGCGATCTTTTATCGTCAGTACCCATTCCTGAGTGGCTATATCTGTTTTGTTCTTTAAA
>JANQLA010000068.1 GCA_028280855.1 Melioribacteraceae bacterium | reverse complement strand
TGTCCTTTGATTCATCAGCCAGCAGCTTCATTGCATAATTTATCCTGTATTCATTAATGAATTCGTCATATCGTTTTCCGGCAGCAATTTTTATTATTTTTGATAAATCAGTTCTGTTGGTTCTTAATTCTTCTGCAAGTTTATATATTGTTAATTCCAATTCTGCATTTCTAAACTTTTCCTTCTTTTCAACAAAATCGATCAGCTTTTCGTAAATCTCCTTTTGTTTCTCGTTAAGATCACTAGCATCTTCTTTAAGCCTTTTCCCTTTATCCATCCTGGCAATTTTGAGATTTTTCTCAACAAGCTTTTTATAAGCGGAACGTTTTATAACATAAAGCAACCCGATAACAAAACCGCCGCTTCCAATTACCATCACAAGTATTAAATAGAATGTATTCAGCTGCTCTTTTCGAATTATCTCGGATTTCTGAATTTCAATTTCTTTTTCTTTTTTTTCTGTTTCATATTTGGTTTCCATCTCAACAATTTGTTTTGATTTTTCTTCATTCATTATTGAGTCTTTCAGCTCGCTATGAACAGCGGATAACTGATAAGCCTTTTTATAGTTCGCCTGTAGCGCGTTTAATTCGATTAATTTTTCGTAAATAGTTTTAAGAGTGGGCTTTAATTCCAATTTCTTGGACAATTCCAACGCTCTGCTAAGAGATGATTCGGCTTTGGCAAAGTTCTTTAGTGATAAATGGACATTGCCAATTTCGAGGTATGTCTCAGCAACATAATCTTTGATGCCAATTTTAGTAAACAATTTTAAAGCGGTTGTAAGATCTTCTAATGCTTGCACTTTCATTTTTTGTTTTATTCTCACTTTCCCTTTTTTATAATACGCAAGTCCGATCAAACGATTGGGTATGTGTTGTTTGTAATTATAAATTACACTATCAAGCAATACATTAGCGCTGTCATACTTGCTCTCTATCATGTAAATATCGGCTATATTTGTTATTGCTCCTACGATATTAAACTTATTATCTGCCTTCCTGAAACCTTTGAGTGATTTGAAATAGTATTTCTTAGCTTCGGTAATTTCGTTGATCCTTTTTTTAAGGTTTCCGATATTATTATAGACCTTTGCTATTGAAAAATCGTCATCAACTCTTTCGTAATAATTTATTGCTTCAAAATAATTCTTGAAAGCTACATCATAGTTTCCAAGATTCTTGTAAACAACACCGATATTAATAAATACATCACCGGTAAATTTTAATTTGTTCGCTTCAATGTATATACCTTTTGCTTTCTCATAGTATTCCAATGCTCCTTTATAATCACCGGTTTTCATAATTAATTCGCCGTAGTTGTAATTCAAACTTGCAATAAGAACTTTATTTTCTCCTTCTTTCGCCAGTTCAATAGCTTCCTCGTATTTCTTAAAAGCTTCCTTAAATTTTTCTTGTGCGGTTAAAATTATTGCTACACCGTTAATCGCTTTACTAACATTAGTAACGCTATTATTCTTTTTCGCGTAGTCATAAGCTTTGTTGAAATATTGCAAGCTCGAGTCGAGTTGTATTTTATAATAATTAACACCTAGTTTATAACTGAATTTAAAGAGGGAATCTAAGCTGGTTTGCTGTTTAAGAAGCTTTTTTAAATTAGTAATATGATCGGGGTCTTGTGCAAAGCTAAAGTTCGCTGTAAAGAGTATAACACAGCCAATGAACAAGCAAGTATAACTTAATCTCCTCCGAGTTCTGTTCCCCATTAGAGCCGGAATTATTTTTAAGAGAATGATGAACAACAATAATTAATTATTTTAAAATATCCTAGCTTAAGTATTTTCTTTGATGAGGTTTATAATATAATTAGTATTTAACTTAGCACAATAGCTTAAAAGATGGAGCCACAGTGAAGGTTAATAATAACGAAACGACTGTTAACATTGCATCATGGGATTGGCAGGTGTATCAGCTTCAATAGCAATTCTTAATAGCACACTGATAACACTGATCAAACAGATATTCGCAGATTTTTTTATATACAGCCGGGAATCCCGGCTGTTGTATTTTCAATCATAACTCATCATGATAATCATAAACAATCAGCGTTCCATAAAATTGGATTTTTTATACACCCTTTGTAATTTACGTCCGGTTATTTTTCCATTTAATACTACTCCAATGAAAAACTAAATACCTCATCGTAATATCAACCGTTGCTAATGGAAGTGATAATACTTCCTGCAATCAATATCACAGTGCATCACGCATGCACGATTGTGCAAAATACTTTGTTGATCAATTCTCGTTGGAGTGTAAATATGAGCAAACAACTGCTGCAGCTTAACAATGTTTTTTTCAAATACGGTAATTCGGCTGAAAATATATTTAGTTCTATCAATATTCGATTCTCCAAAGGCTGGACAGGCATAGCCGGCACCAACGGATCAGGTAAAACAACTTTGCTTAAACTTGCTTCAGGCATTTTACAGCCTACAGGCGGAAGCGTAGTTTCAACCGGCACGGTTTATTACTGCGAACAGCGAACAGACGAAAAGCCATCCGGCTATCGGGACTTTCTATCATCCTATGAAAAACGATCTTACAGGATTCGGAATTTGTTAGGTATAGAGGACGAATGGTTCGACCGCTGGCACACGCTTAGTCATGGAGAACGAAAACGCTGCCAAATAGCAACAGCGTTGTTTGTGAATCCCGGCGTCCTCGCAATTGACGAACCGACCAACCACATTGACGCCGAAACAAAACATGTGTTAACAAACGCGCTTAGGACATTCGGCGGAACGGGTTTAATTGTAAGCCACGACAGGCAAATGCTCGATGAGCTTTGCGGCCACATACTTTCCATTGAGCAGCCGGCCCCTAAAATGAGGCGCGGTAATTACACATCTTTTGAACACGAGTCGCAAAAAGAGTACGAGCACCTGGTAAGTGTAAAAGAAAATATGAACAAGGAAATTAAAAAGCTTGAGCAGGAAGTGAAACGACGAAAAAGAAAAGCATCGGAAGCTGATAAAAACAGGTCGAAACGAAACATTGCCTCAAAGGATCATGACGCAAAGAGCAAGGTTGATGTTGCACGCCTCATGGGCAAGGACGCTACGGAAGGAAAAATATATTCACGGCTTAAAACACGAATGGAAAAGATGGTTTCCGATAAAAGCGCTGTTGGCTCAACAGCTAAAAGGGAACTGGGAATAAAAATAGAAGGGAGTACATTTTCCAAAACAGTTATACTTTACCAAATGGAAAACAAAATTACACTTGGTAAAAACAGGAAGTTGCGTCACCCTGATTTGTATATAAACAGGTCGGCAAAAATCGCCTTAACCGGGAACAACGGTTACGGAAAAAGTACATTGATTAGAAGCTTGATTCCAACTTTAAAGTCTGCCAATGTTTCCTTTGCTTACATACCGCAGGAAATAACCTCCGAACAGTCTGCCTTGATTTTGAAAGATGCGATAAATTTGAAACACGAAGACAAAGGCAAAATATTTACAATTATCAGCCGGTTAAATTCCGATCCTAAAAGACTGCTTGACAGCGTTTTGCCAAGTCCCGGCGAAGTACGGAAATTGATGCTTGCAAAGGCATTGCTGGATAAGCACGAATTAATAATAATGGATGAACCTACTAACCACATGGATTTGCCTTCAATTAAATGCGTTGAGGAAGCGCTGCGTGAATACAACGGCGCGTTACTATTGGTTAGCCATGATAAAGTTTTCCTGGATAATGTTGTTGATACTTACTGGAAGATAAAGTCTAATGATGTTTACGAGTTCCTACTCAATGTTTAATAGCACACAGATGACACTGATTGTCTATGATTTTCACAGATAGAAAATTAAACAGCCGGATTTCCCGGCTGTATATAAAAATAATCTGTGATCATCTGTTTGATCTGTGTTATCAGTGTGCTATTTATGTGTATCACAAACATCGCAGTTGCCGCAGGGTTTTTCACCGGGGAAGCCGAAGTAGTCGGAGATATAAACACGCCTGCAAGCAGGTGATTTGAAGTAATTTACAACCGCCAGCAGCTTTTTATTATCGTTCATAAGTTTCTCTTTCAGCCGGTCTTCGTCTTCAAGTTCGCGTGGTAAATCCGTAACAAGTTCAATATCCCTGTTTTCAACCGATCCCTCGGTAACGCCGTAGCGGTCAAGCATGGAAAGAACGGTTTCAACGCGGAAGTCGTTGCGGTCTTTAAAGCTCATTTGTTCACGCAGGTAATCAACACCGTCGGATAACACCTTGTCCATATCATTGACCAGCATTTCGAAAATACGGGAATAGTAATCGGCATCGGGATTAGCCCATTTAATAAATTCCATTTGTGTGTAGAGATCTTCGGAGTTGTATAGCATCATGCAAACGGAATCTTTACCGTCGCGTCCCGCGCGCCCGATTTCCTGGTAATAAGATTCGATTGAACTTGGCACTTCGGCATGAATAACATAACGAATGTCGGGTTTGTCAATACCCATTCCGAACGCGTTTGTAGCAAGTATCAGTTTCTCATTACCGGAAAGGAACTCCCTCTGGATGTGCTTTCGTTTGGGGGCTTCAAGTTTACCATGGTAAATGCTGTGTTTATAACCTTTTTTACGAAGCAGTTCCGAGTAATTTTCAAGCGACTTAATTAATGAAAAGTAGATGATGCCCGAACCGTCTCTAAAGCGTTCAATAACATTTGATATTTCTTCAATTGTTTCATCTTCATTAATCACATCAATCGCTTCCAATCGTAAGTTTGGACGCTGAATTCCCTGGTGGTAAATTTTTATTTCAACCGGCTGCAAACCGAGCTTTGTGATAATGTCGTTTTGCACATCGGGTGTTGCGGTTGCCGTTAATCCGATAGTTAGGGGATTGCCTATTAATTTTCGAAACTCCGCGATACGCGAATAATCGGGACGGAAATCGTGACCCCATTCCGAAATACAATGCGCTTCGTCCACTGCTAATAACGAAATGTTCGCCTGTTTAATCTTTTGGACGAATTCACGTTTACGAAAGCGTTCCGGCGTAACATACAACAGTTTTATCTTTCCATGTAAAAACGCATCGAGTCGTTTCGAGCGCTGGTCGGGATTTACAGTTGAATTAATGAACGCTGCGGGTATATCTTTTTTCTGCAATGCGTCAACCTGGTCCTGCATCAAAGCTATTAGCGGGCTGATCACGATTGTTCCGCCTTCGAACAACATTGCCGGAATCTGGTAGCACACGGATTTACCGCCGCCTGTAGGCATTAAGACAAGCGAGTGTTGGTTGTTGTTCAAAAGGCCACTGATTATTTCTTCCTGTCTGCCGCGAAAGGCAGAATGTTTAAAGTACTTTTGTAATATTTCTAGTGGTGTACTCATCGTATCTTTTCCATTTAAAATTAGAGTGCAAATGTAAACCTTTTATAATAAAAAAAAGGATGTGATTTTGGCAGAGTAGATTAGACCTTTATGAAGTTTTATTTAGCACAAAGCCCTGAATGATTTTAGCATATCGAATGGCTTGATCTGTATCTTCCTCGGTAAGGTCTAGAGGAAAAGGATACCTTATTGTTGAACTAAAATCTGTAAGATAACTGCATTGTTCTGATATATCATTGAATCTTTCGTCGATTTCTATACAAGATGAATTGATTGATACAAGGTTATGAGTTTTAACAATCTTTCGACCGTGTAAAGCAAGGAAGCCTTTTAGGTACTTTTCTGAAGATTGTGGCAATGATAGCAAATTATTTCCAGCGGTTTTTGGTGCATATTAGTTAAAAATTCGGCTGATCTTAAATCATCGGCCTCTAATGTGAACCATTCTTTTGCATAGCTCTTTCTATCCATGCAGAAGTTTACCTTCGGTTAGGATTTCGTATTCGAATGAATTCTTAAGACTTGCTCTATCAAAAAACTCTTTATCCTCATACACAAGTATGTCCAGGGGTTCATTTATTTTATCAATTAAGAATCCTCTTGCTCTTTGCATTAAATCCAATTTACTACCGGCAAGTTTCTTTACAATTATACACAAATCAACATCGCTGTTTGGATTGATATTACTATTGGCATATGATCCAAAAAGGTAAATCTTATTTGCATTGATCTCTTTCGCTAATTGCAGCGAAACTTTTTCAATTGTTTTAATATCCGTCATAAATTCTTTTGCGCCCAGATTGAACCGGGTGTAAGATATTGAATTTATTTTACTAAATAAATTTCCGTTTGTGGCGTACTCATAAATTCGCATCCATCTTCAGTTACCCACACAATTTCTTCAATTGTGGCGATACCGTATCCATCAATCGTTAATCGTGGCTCAATTGTAAATACATTGCCCACTTCAACAGGAATGTAAGGTATATTCCCGTATCGTTCCCAGCGGGGGCCAAGCAAAGCTCCGCCGTCGTGTGCAACTCTTCCGACCTGGTGACCAAGTCCGTGCGGGTATTCGTCGTAACCGTTTTCCGTTATGTAGTTTCGTGCCACGTTGTCGATTTCCCATCCAAGTTTACCGGGCTTCAACTCCTTTGCGGCCAATTGAATTGAATCGCGGATAACGTTAAATCCTTTTATTACGGTTTCCGGCGCTTCGGTTTCGCCTTCTTTTAACACGTACCATGTGCGCTGCAGGTCTGAGCAATAACCGTTATACTTAATTCCGAAGTCCATGTTTATAACATGCCCGGGTTCAATTTTTCTATCGGTAGGTCCGCTATGCGCACCAGCCGTATCGGGACCGGTAAATACAGCCGGGCAATGTTCTTCGTCCCATGCGAATTCAAAACCTCTTTCCTTAACTATGTTTCTAACAAATTCAGCAACATCTTTTTCGCTTTTACCAACAGCCAGAAATCCTGTTACTTCATCAAAGATTTTTAGCGTTTCTACAATAGCACTTTTTATCTGGTCAACTTCTATTTGATTCTTGCGTCCGCGCAATGCGCTAACAATGTCTTCGGATGAAACTAGCCTGTCTTTGTAAGGTGTGTCTTTGAGTATTTCCATTAACTCGAGGTAGCATCCGTGCGTTAATCCGTCTGCCAGGCTGGAGTTTCGCGAATAGTTAACAGCGATTTTGTTTGGTTGATACTTATCCAAAACTTTTAACAAGTCTTCTTTAATGCCTTTTAAATAAGGCACAATATTTTGAAAAGTGCCAACGGATTTCATATTGGCTTCTTCAAGCGAGCCAATAACGGCAGTTGTATCGCCGCTACGCGTTATGATAAACGCCGAATGCCATGTTGCGCCTGTCCCGACTATCATGTCCATCATGGGGTCTTGGATGTTGCCGGTTTCACGCACGAAAGTTAGCCACATGTCAATATCTTTTTCGTTAAGTATTTCAACTGCTTGTTTTTGTTTTGCAAGTATCATTTCTTTATTCATTTTCGATCTCCTTTTTTAACCACAGAGGGCCCAAAGTTTTTCACAGAGAGCACTAAGTAATATAAAATTACTTTTTTAATTTCTTATTGATTTTTACTTTGTGTACTCTGTGCCATTCTCGGTGTTCTTTGTGGTTAAGCTTTTACGCTCCATATCATTAAATCACAGCGGGCTCAAAGTTTATTCACAAAGAAACACTAAGTATTATAAAATTACTCTCTTAATTCCTTCTTTCAGGTATTTCACATTAAAATTTATTAATAACCCTAGCTTGCAATTCGATAATTTTAGATAGGTTAAAATTTGTGCAAGGTGAACTTCGTTTAAAGCTTCTACAGATTTTAATTCGAGGACTAATTTATTTTCGACTAACAAGTCAATCCGATAACCACAATCGAGTTTTACATCTTCATAAACAAGCGGCATTGGTTTTTGTTTTTCTACAAATAGATTATTCTTTTGTAATTCATAAAACAAACACTCTCCATAAGCTGATTCCAATAATCCAGGCCCAAAATTTTTATGAACGTTAATCGCATGTCCAATTACTTCTCTTGATAATTTATTTAGTTCACTTATATTTTGTGAACTTTGTGCCATTCTTCGTGTCCTCTGTGGTTAAGCCTTTACCTTCCCACAAATTGTTTTAGTATTTCTTTATCCATACTCTCACCTTCAATCTTACCCGATTCTTTATTAACAAACTCAACTTTTGACGGCGTTGCGCTCATTCCTATTACCGTAAATAAAAACCATCCCCAACCCGAATAAGTGGTTTTTACTTCGTACTTGTCAATGTTTACTAGAATTTCACTTATGGATGGCTCTACATAATTTTCCATAATCCAAATTTAGGTTTAAGTACAACACAAAAATAGACGAAAACAGCATAAACCCAAATTGTCATTGTAGATTATTCGACGCTGCCTAAATTTTTATTTGTTATGCGACTGCCCGAATATATTAGCTCGATTTATATCGCGAAAAAATCTAGAACTGCTATTTAAGAAAAACTATTTTTTTTGAATCAATAAATTTATCATCAACCATAAGCACACAGAAATAAACTCCGCTTGAAACTTTGGCAGCATTAAATACAACCTTGTAGTTACCCGGTTTCTGATCAGTGCTTACTAATATTTCTATTAGTTCGCCAAGAGAGTTGAACACTTCCATTCTTACGTTTCCTTCGGATGCAATGCCATAATTGATTACTGTACTGGGATTAAATGGATTTGGGTAGTTTTGAGATAAATAATACTCCGCTGGTGAACCATCTAAAGTCAAAGATGTTATTGATAAATCAATTTCAGCGGTCTTGTAATAGTATTCGTATTTACCATCAGTATCAATTTGTTTTAATCTATATTTTAGTCTAGTAAAGGGAGCATTATTATCAATATATTCATACTGCTTTGTGCTATTGCTGTTACCATGCCCCTGAATAAATCCAATCTTTTTCCATTCATTGGAAAGATTATTAATCTGTCCTACTGAATTCTGTCTTTGCACTTCAAATCCGTAGTTGTTTATTTCAGTTGCTGTTTGCCATTTTAGAACAACTTGATTCTCAACATACTTCCCGGTAAATGAGATAAGCTCAACTGGGAGAGAATTAACACTCTCATCCTGCGTGAAAAGCCAAGTGTCATTTGCCATACCGTTACCAACGTGATCCATCCCACCGAATAATATAATTTCATTAGATGATGACATACTCAGTTCTGCCAAACCATGACGCGATCTATTAGAATTGTTTGATAGATTTGAAACAGATGTCCATGAATTTTCACTGAAATCATATATCGCACAACCTCCAGCTCCAATCCCTGTTGGCTCTTCGCTTCCATATATTATCGCCCTATCATTACCTAAATAAGCCATTTCGCCATGCTCTCTGCTCCATAAACCGGACGAAGTATTTGTTTTCGTCCAAGTATTTTCGCTAAGATCATAAACCCAAGGATCATCTTTGCTCTGACCACCAACAAGAAGAACATTGTCTTCTCCAATATAAGCCATTGTATGTGTATATCTTACACCTGGATTTTGTGATGGTGTATATTGTCTCCAATTTGCTTCACTTAAATCATAAACATATGTGTAAGAAAGACCACCCCATCCGAAATACCATAAAGCTTTGTCATCACCAATATATGCCATTGAAGCACTGCTAACCGCCATTGGGCTTGTTTCGGGAGAAATTTGTGTCCATGTATTATCACTCACATCGTAAATCCATGTTTCATTAAAATCGTCACCTTCCCAATCTCCCCCGAATATTAGAACTTTATCATCACTGATATAAGATATTTGTGGACTATTTCTTTGTGAAGGTTGGGTAGTTGGTGAAACATTTGTCCAGGTTAAATCACTGTGATCATAAACCCACGTAGCAGGTGTGGCACCTACAAAAAGAACAATATTATCGTTTCCCCCGTATGCCATCTTAACACCTATCATTTCAGGGGGTGAATTCGCGGGGGTCAATTCAGTCCACGAATAAGATACTTCATTTCCTAAAATATATTCGGTTCCGCTTTCACCAGTTACTGTAAGTGTATTATTATCCTCATCAAGAGTTGCAGAAGCATTTTCCCATGACGTATCGGAATTGTTATCCCTCTTTGCAAGTTCTAATATACTTTCATCTGAAATGCCCGGATGACCATCATAATTATAGGTTACTGTATATTCGGGAGAAGAAGATCCAACAATAAATACACCGAAATAATTATTATCCGAAATTGAGGAAAAACCGAAAGGGGGTGTTGTAACATTCGGTTCAGAATCAATTCTGTAGACGTGAATACCATTAATCGTACCGCTGGTTGTTGTAGCTGCTAAATCATCACCATTTGAGCTTGCAATATTTACAGTATAGCCTCCATCAGAATTATAATCATTTACACAAGCATCACCAATCGGAGCACCGGAAGTTACCCAGTTGGATGAACTGCCGCTGAGTGCAAAATTGAATAATGTTCCGTTGTTATTGTTTGTGGTAAGGTCGTCAAGAATAGTACCTGAAGAATGATCAAATTGATAATAAGCTATCAAATTACTTTCAGAGCCAGTCAGTTCCTTGCACATATTATCGCGAATCTCGGTTGCTGTAAGATCATCGCTCCATATGCTTATCTCATCGATTTGTCCGTCCCAATAATTTGCATTGTCGTAATTATAGTATCCTATTGCTAAATCGGTTGCTTTTGAATAAGATATTGAAGTGGCAGCAACATCAACATCCTCAATCTCAACTCCGTTTACGTATGTTTTAATCCTGTCGCCGTCGAATACAGCAGATATGTGTGTCCAGCTTTGTTCAGGTACGCTATTGAGTATTCCGGTTGAAGAATAAATGTTTGAGGAACCATCACCGATTGTAAAAAAAAGCTTGCCGTCATGCGCACCATTTTTAGCCCCAACATAAAGTACATAACCGAATCTATTCCCGGGAAAACCATAGTTGCCAACTATGAAATGATTTGTACCGGGATCGTTGCTATACTGGTCCAAATATACCCATGCTGTTATAGTAATAGCTGATGTTTGTTGATGAGCATCATTTGCTTCAATCAATACGTAGTCGTTCAATCCGTCAAACTCAAGCGTATACCTTGGTGTATCAGTTGTGTATGATTGTCCAGAAATATAATCACCGCCTCCAAAGCCCCATGTTTCATTGTTATACGTTGCATCTTTTCCGCCAAATAGAATTGGAGCGGTGGAACCGTCCGTGCTGGTCTCAGCTATGATATGGAAATAACGGCCAGACGGACTTCCTGTATCCTTCGACCAATGATTTGAACTCAGATCGTAAATCCAAGTATCGTTGTTATTTCCACCATCACTAAATCCTCCAAATAGCATTATGTTATCGCTACCAATAAATACCATATCATGACCGCTCCGTGCAGATGGTCTAGTCGAAGGAGACTTCTGAGTCCAGGAGTTTTCACTAAGATCATAAATCCAGGTTTCATCATTGTATGAGCCATCGTTACCGCCGAATAGAATGACTTGATCATTTCCTAAGTAGGCAATACTATGCCATTTTCTCGCTGAAGGTGATGTAGAAGAATTTTGATTTGTCCAGGTATCTTCGCTTAAGTCATATAGCCATGTTTCGTTATCAAGTGACCCGTCGTTACCTCCGAATAAAAGCACATTATCCGATCCAATATATGCCATAGAATGTTCTTTTCTTGAAGATGGATTTGAGGATGGAGACATTTGGGTCCAAGAATTATCGCTGGCATCATATACCCATGTTTCGGAATTTAATGATCCGGTTGTTCCGCCGAATAATAAAGCTTTGTCATCTCCAATATATGCCAAGCAGTGATCCTGCCGCGATGATGGATTGCTTGAAGGTGGTTTTTGCGACCAAGAATTTTCGCTTAAGTCATAAATCCACGTATCATTCAGATATCCCGGATTTGCGTCATCACCACCGAATATAAGAATTTGATCATTCCCAACATAAGCTGCTGAATTCTGCATCCTGGCTGACGGATGTGAAGATGGATTAAGATTTGTCCAATCATTTTTCTGTGCTAGTAAATTGATTGAAAGTACAAAAATCAAAACTAACAAAAATCTTCTTATCATTTTCTTCCCGGTGATTGTTAACAAAAATTATTCGGTCTTTCGCACTCAATTTTTATGGGTAGGTATTGTATTGGTATACTGTTTCCATTTTTCACACTCACTAATATTTAAAAATTATTATATGATCATGTTCATAAATACAGAATGTATCTTGAATATTGCCCTTTGGTGGTTTAGAATCAACGCAAATAATTTACAATAAACAACTTCCCAAAAACCTTCCGAAATTGAGAAGAGACTTTGTC
The DNA here is from genome assembly GCA_028280855.1 of Melioribacteraceae bacterium. Taxonomy (GTDB): domain Bacteria; phylum Bacteroidota; class Ignavibacteria; order Ignavibacteriales; family Melioribacteraceae; genus PGYT01. Next base: position 14,335 of record JANQLA010000068.1, on the reverse strand, counting down.
TGATTATTAAATGGGAAAGAGATTTATTTTTGCGATTTATATAAAAGAATGTTCTCCAAATAATTCTTTTATACTTTCGAGGGTTTTCATGTCAATGTCGAGTTTGGCTGGTTTCCTGAGAAGCAGGTTCAGTCTTTTCTCGAATAGCGTTTCTTTTTTCGCTAAGCCAAATTTCTTTGCCGTTATAATTGCTAGTAAATATGTATCAACATCCGAACCGTCCAGCTTCAGTTTCACTTCACAGTACTTAAAAAATTCCTCAATGTACTCCGGTTTTTGAGCGAGCGCTATTATTTCATTAAGCATCTCTTCGTACATTAGTGAAAATCTCTCGCGCAAATCCTCGCACCAATCTGCATAGCAGTTAGGTAAAAACGTTCCTTTGTATAACTCAATACCTTTAGCCAGTTCTTCATATCGTATTTTTTCTTTCAAAGATTTTTGCATACCATTCCAGTAATGTTCTTCGAAATCATGGGAGTCGATCTTATATAAATATCCCTCTCTTAGATTTAGGGTTTCGTCTTTGTATAGTAAGTATCGTGGAATAACTTTGTGCTGATCGGGAAAGCGTGAATCATCAAAATCAATTTTGGGTTTCAGTATTTTTCGAAAATTAGATAGAAGCTGATGAAACTTATTATCTCTAACTCTTTCCGATTTTGATTCCGACATCAATTCTATTATTTGTTCTTTTGTAACTTGCTTTTTACTGTTGATTAAAAAATAGGTTAATAAATACTTCCACTTTTTATAGTACCATTGATTATCCCTAATGATCTTGCCCCTGATTTTTAATTCGAACTTGCCGAATGTTCTTAACTGAATATCAAACAAGACTGGAATAGTTTCAATTATTCTTTGCTTATATTGTTCCGAGACAAAACTACACCCTTGAAGTTTAAGTACATTCTCATAAGCCGAAATTATCCTGTGCAAACTTTCAGTTTCTATATTTTCTATAACAAAGTCTATTATTTCTCTCCTGTATACCAGGTTAAGCATAATCAGGAGTATATAACCTTTGGAATCAATCAAATTGAAAAGCCTGTATAGAGTTTTCTGCGCTTGATCAGTTTTACCAATTTTTAAATACATCCACAACAAATCAAAGCCAAACAAAACAATGCCCGCATCCATATTAGTATTTTGCATGAACTTCAGCACATCTTTACAATCGGTAATACTCTTTTCTGAACAGCTTTCGTAAAAGTTATGTAGATTTTTAGCGGAACGGCATATTAGCGAAGCATAAATATTATCTGGAATTTTTAATTGGCCTGCCTTTTCAAGGTAATGCTTTGTCTCTTCATAATTGCCAAGATAGCAATTATAATATGCTGCATGTGCATAAAGCATTAATTCATCGTTAGGATTCGAACTTTTGCTGTGAAGTTGAGTGAAAGCCTTTAGGGACTTATAAAAATCACCGTAAAAAAATTGAGTTGCATCCGACCACAAAACCTTTTTGCGAAATGATTCGACAGGGTATTCTTTTTGAAATATTTCAATTTGGCGATCGTAATTTTCTATTTCTTGACATCCTAAATAATGCAAGTAGACTAATTCGTGTCGTAAAATGAGATGCATTATTTTTATGCTTGGCGAAACGGTGTTAATATCGATTTGATCTAACACTTTTCTGCATTTTTCCGGTTCAGCCTGCATAAAATATGAACGTGCATAATAAAATTGCGCTAAATTATAGTGAGATGTGGAAGTATTCCGATAACCGTACTTCATTGACATTTCCAGGGCACACCTGGATTCTTCGAGCTCTAAAACCTGGTGTTTAATAATACCTTTGTGGAGATACAGCCTGCTTTTTATTTCGTGGTTACTTCTTTCAAGTAATAAAGAATCGATAAGAGCTAATGCTTCTTTAGCCAACGATTCCGAAATGAGAATGTTAATGATCTCAAGATTTGCAATAAAATAAATTTCCCTATTTTGATTCTCAGAAATCGATGCAGCCTTACTTAACTCCTTCTTTGCCAACTTTGAATCGTTGTAAAGTTTATTTTGAGTAATGCCATTTAGGAATAATAAAACGGGCGTTTTGTTAATCAGTTCATTTGGAAAAGAATCTAACCAATACTTTATCGTATTGAAGTTATAATTATCAATGAAATTTTGATACGATTTTTTAATTGCTCTTATAGCTTTTGAAAAAGATTCGGCTTTTAAGAAAAATTTAATTGCCTCTTGAAACCGGTTTTTACTATAGTAATAATCGCCTGTTTTAAGCCATAACTTTTTTCGGGCAGTTTTATTAAGCTCGGTATTGAATTTTTGTTTAAGAAAATCTTCAAAAAGATCTTTGTATTTGTAGCCTTTTGCATTCTCATCCAAAGAGATTTTTTCAATAAAGATATTTTTGTTTATAAGATCGGCAGTTATTTTGTGGCTGTTTGTAATTCCTAAAAGTTCATTTGTTTCTTCGGGCTTAAATTCTGTGAACCATGCTGTATGCAGAAGAAAGCTTTTGGTTTTCTCATCAAGGCTTTTAAACACTTCCTCAGTAAAGTATTCATAAATTATATTTTTAATTTGCGGCGCCCTGTCTTCAAAATTGTTTTGTTGGTAAATCTGAAAATGTAAATGTAATCCAGTAATCCATCCCTTAAAATTGTTTTCCAGGTAGTCTAGTTCATTTGATTTCATTTTAATGGAATAGACCCTACACGCAAGTTCTTTAACTTCAGCTTTGCTAAATCGTAAATCAGATTCATTTATTGAACAGACCATACATTTTGATTTTTGTTTAATTAGGCTAAAGGGCAGTTCTGAACGAGATGCAAAAACAAAATTCACTTCTGGAAACGACTGTTCAACGAATAAATGAAAAATCGATGTTACCCTATCGGCGTTCCGAATGTACTGAAGATCGTCGAAGGCAATTATTAGTTTTTTCTTTAATAAGCTGTTAAGCTCCACTCTTAGTAATGCCAGAGTATCGCTGATAATTTCGGATTCATTGCTATTTGTAATCTGAGAGTCATTCAGAAATTTCAATGCTTTTATTTGCACTTCACTTTTTGAATTCAGATATTTTTCAATATTGTTCAAAATACATTTTAGGAATGAGCCAACTGTAAAATTGGAAATCTCGGGTATTCTGATATAAATAAGCTGAAATTTGGAGTAATTAGTTAGTTGGTAAATGCATGTGGTTTTTCCATAACCAGCAGGCGCAATAATAGTTGTAATTTTTTTTCGAACCGCTTCTTGTAGTTTATTTAATAAATGCTTTCTCTCAATTATAGCAGGTTCACTATCCATACCCTCCTCCCCAAACTATTACTTCATATAGATATCCTCGGAATTAAACACGTAAAAAATTAAGATTTTCTAAAGTTGGTTTTTTCATTCATGTTTTGACGCTTTTTCAATAAAAAAACTCTCATTAAAATATGAAATACTCCCAAACAGTGTTAAATAAAAATGTAATAATTTAGCTGGATGATAACAAAATCGGACGTCGTGTAGAATTTGTGTCCCAAATATGGAAGTTGAGGGAAGATCTGAACAAAGAATTAAAAGTAGTGGTTATTGATATTTATATGATAACGAATTCTTTTTCTTTTTTTAAGGCTTGTCACCAGCTTAATCTTAGCTTTCAAACATATTAACTCTTATCGCCGCATATTTTACAATACCCCTACTCTTACTTCTACTGAAAAGCAAATATTTCTTGGAAAGATGGATTCTTTATAGTATTTTTGTTTTGTGCATATGCACAATATTTATGGGACGGTGTAAAAAACATAGAAGATGCAGAAAGCTGAAGGATGAGAAAATCTTTAAGCCAATCGGTATTCCTATGGTTGACTTATCAAGCAATATTTTAGAGATGGATGAATTTGAAGCAATGCGAATATGCGATATCGAAGGTAAAAGTCAGATTGAGGCTGCGGCAAAAATGAAGATATCCCGGGGTACCGTTCAAAGAATACTGAACTCAGGTAGATATAAATTGATGGATGCAATTTTGCATTCGAAGGCGATAGAAATAAGAAATAAAATGTGAGGGTAAAATGAAACTATGTATGCCTACAATGGGCGAAGGCGGAATGAATGAAAAGGTTTACAATCATTTCGGGAGCGCTTCGTATTTCACAATATTTGATGATGAAACGCATGAACTAAAAGTGGTCGAGAATAATAACAGCCACCACTCTCATGGTGCTTGTCAACCGCTTGAAGCAATTGCTCCTTATAATGTAGATGCTGTTCTCACAAACGGAATGGGAAAGCGAGCTGTTCAAAAGATGAACAACGGGGGAATAAAAGTTTACCTGCTCGAAGACGACACCGTAGCGGATGCGATTGATAAATTCGCTAAAAACGGGCTGGTTGAGCTAACCGTTGAAAACGCGTGCGGTGGTCATAGTCATTGAAAAAAGAGTTAACGTCACAATTGTAGCTAAGTTAAATTAATGCTGTCTGTTAAATCCGCAATTATATTTTTTACTGTAATTGTATCTTTTGAATTAGCAATGGCTCAGGAGATTCCTTTAAAAAATCTCTCAATTGATCACGTTACAATAGCGGTAAAAGACTTAGAGTCCACAATTAACTTTTTCGAAGACCTTGGCTTTACTATCAAACCCGGGACGAAGCATGAAAACAGCATTAGGAATGCGCATATCAAATTTAAAAACGGCGCATCAATTGAGCTTTTAACAGCTACCAAGAAGCGTGATGAAATATCCGGATGGTATGTTGATAGAATAAATAATTTTCCTTCAGGATCCGGGGCGTTTGTTGCATTAAGAACAGATAGCGTTTCAGTTCTTAATAAGATTTCGAAAATGTTGTTAAAAATGAATATCCTTTTCAGGGAATATGATTTGGGATATTCTAAAATTGTTGCGTTTCATAAAAGCAATCCGCTTCATTCTATCTTTTTCATCAATTATTCGGTAAATCGGAACGAAGTCATTGATTATACTAATCATAAAAACGGCGTAACAAAGTTACGGCAAATAGAGGTATTCAAAACAATTAGTTCCGGGTATCAATCTCTCTTCGACAGTGTTAATGTTTTGGACAGAGGCGTTTTAAAGATTTCTCACTCAAACAGAGCGAATCGGGTTCATTCAATTAATTTAGTGGTTGAAGACCTTAAAAATTTAAAAACTTTCTTCCGTAAAGTGGATAGAAGAAAATTTATTGAAAGGATTAATTACGAAAAAAGTTATATTTCGATGAATACAAAATTCAATTTGATAATAAATTTTATTCAACAATAACGAGGGCGGTTATGAATAAGAAAAAAAGTATCGACGAATTCGTTTCAAAGAAAAAACTGGCTATTGTAGGCGTATCAAGAAACAAAAAGAAATTCGGTAACTACATTTGCAAAGAATTGAGCAAGAAGGGCTACCAAATCTTTCCTGTTCATCCGAGTTTGGAAAAAGTTGACGGTGTGGAGTGCTATGAATCATTTGAAAAACTTCCCGAAGATGTTGACAGCCTTATTCTAAATATTCCTCCGTATAAAGCCAAGGAAGCTGTTAAAGAAGTAGCGCAGCAAGGTATTAAAAGAGTTTGGCTGCAGCAAGGTTCATCAAGTGATGAGGTTTTAAAAGCCTGTACCGATAACGGGATTGAGTATGTCGATAACGAATGCATTATAATGTACGCTGAGCCGGTTGAATCATTTCACAAGATTCACAGGTTTATATGGAAGCTTATAGGAAAGTACCCTAAGTAATAGGGGGCTTCGCATAACTCTTATATCAGAAAGAATTTGATGATGAAAAAAATAAAATAGTTCTCGAATCGAAATTTTATATTTTGCTTCGCCCTCCTTTAGTTGGTTAGTCAAAGACTTCTAATATTTGTTCTCTTTCGCTTTTTGAAGTAAGCAAGAATTTGATCTTTAAACTCGTAGACAAGTATCGCGTAAAACGGAACGTATTGAATAATGTATGCCCACCAGTATTCCGTCCATATTTCTGCCATTGCTGTAAAGTTCGTTATGTTGATAGTAAAGAATAAACTCATAACCGAATAAAGGCCGATCATTGGATTTATAGCCGCGATCCATCCCAGGTACCACGGGTACAGGGTCGCGGAAAACATTACAAAACAAATCCACACACCGTAAACGGCTTTCAAAAAATCTTTGTAACGAAGGGCAATGTTGCCAATCGTTACTATCATTAATGCGAAAACGAGGGATTTTGCATCGTACCCGTTCCCTGTTATACCGAAAATTACCGAGTAAAACGAACCGTTGAAACTCCAGTTGCGTAGGTACGTCGTTAATGAATCGGCTACCGGGTGCTGGTTGGGAATCAACGGGTATAAAAGTCCCAGGCAAATAACGGTAACAATCGCAACAAATATTGTTGTTTTTATAAGACCAAGTTTTTTTATAAGTAGCGGTAAAAATATTATGGGGTATAATTTCGTCATTATGCCCAGCGCAAAAGGAATTGCGGCTGCGATGTATTTATCATTTATAATAAGATAGATGAACATTATAAAGAACATGACTCCCACAGCATCGATGTGACTATTAACAAAATATTCCAAAATCGGTAAGGGAAGCCAGGCGTAAAGCAGAACCAGTTCAGGCTTGAGATTACGGTGTTTCAGAATACCGATGATAAATAGCATGGTTGCCAGTTCTGCAAGTAAGTATATTATTTTTATGCCAATATCGTTCTCGCCCGAAAACAAATACCCTCCCATAAATACCAGTTGTGCAATTGTCGGGTAAATTGTTGTCATATCCGGGTACGATACTAACGCAGGATATTCTTCGGTGTGCAATGCTTTTAATGATGCGTCATTCGGAGCAACTTCGAAAGGATTGAAGCCGTGGTACAACATTTTGCCTTCCCATACGTAGCGGTAGACATCATCCGAAGTAGATGGCGAAGACGGAATTAGCATGGCGCGGAAGATCAACCCGAGAACAATTACCAGTAATACGACTTTTTTCCCGTTGCCGTCGAATGATTTTATTAAAAAGTAAGCAGGAATGAATAAAATAAAAGAGGAAGTATAAATAATTATATAGAGAGGTATTGCTCTTTCATTTCCTTGTAAAAGTGTGAATGATAAATACAAGGCTGTAGTTATTATTCCAAGTAAAAACAGAATCGAAAAAGTGCGTGTACGGATTTTTTCTATCATAACTTCGGCAAATAATAGAGAGTTATATATGTTAATGATTCCTTTGCAAATCTAATTAATTTTAATGAACTTGATTCGTAGAATAGAGCAATATTTACCATCTGCTAACAACTATGAATAAAACAGGTTTCCTCTATACCTTATTCCGGGTTCTTTTATTCCTTATTCCTTTCTCCCTGCTTACATCCTGTGCATCGGCTCCAAAATTTACGATCGACAAAAAACAAAGAGAAGAAAACCGGCGGGCTGCAGATGATTTGCAAACAAAATATCGTAATGTCGATACTGTTCTTGAAACAGTCATTGGCTATGCATCGTACTATGCTCATAAATTTCACGGCAGGCAGACATCGAACGGTGAAATTTATGATATGTACGGTTTAACAGCAGCACACACTACTTACCCACCGAACACAATTATTAGGGTTACGAATTTGTCGAATGAAAAATCCGTCATTATTCGCGTTAACGACCACTTCCCGGAGCATCCGACTCGTATTATTGATTTATCTTACGGAACGGCGGACACGCTGGATATGTTGCAAGACGGAGTTGTTGAAGTAAAGCTTGAAATACTTGAGTGGGGCGAGTGATAAAAGGCACAATCCTATTAACGGACACGCCCTCCACATTTAAACAAGTTGACACCATTGCCCCGATTCCTTATTTTAAGACTGATTAGTCTTTATATTCCTAATTAAACTATATCCTCTAATTCGAATTTAATCGTTGCACAAAATAGATAAATCTATTCGGGATGCTTTCAACTCTTTTATACAGAAAGCATAGTGTAATCAGATATCGAGAGGGGATAACAATGAACACTTTTCAAAAAGCTACTGCCATTTTATTAGCGCTCTTAATTATTATTGAAATCACCAAAGCGCAAGATTATCAGGAAAGTACCACGACGGCTAAAATGTCAAGGAAGGATTCCGACGCGGGACGAATACTCGCCGAAACAGATATACTCTATTCGTTTAATCTCAGATTGGATCGCGATCCGCTCGGGGTAACGATTGTCGATAACACGGTTATCATTTCATCTGCTGGAGAGACGCAAAATTACTTCGATACATACTCGCTTGACGGAACATATCTCACCACTTTTGATCAGGCAACAGTCTCCGAGTGGGGGTACCGCGATCTGGCTTTTGACGGCGCCTACATCCTTGCGAGCGATGGTAACAACATACAGAAAATTGATCCCGTCAACTTTAACATTGCAGCAACAATTTTCAACGACTCGCACTCACATCATCGAGGGCTTGCTTACGATCCGGTTGAAGACGTTATTTATTCCACAAATTACCGAAGCGGCCAGCTTACGAAAATTGATCCTGCAACAGGCGCAACAATATCTGAAAACGGACGACCGGAAGAAAACGTTTACGGAATCGCGTACGATAATTATTCCAATGCAAACGCGCCGGCTTTATGGTTTGCAGAACCTACAAGTCGGGGAGTATTCAGAATTTCACGTGTCGATAAGAACACAGCTAAAATTAATTATACTTTCGATGTTACTAATAAGCTGGCAGATCCCGACAGCGCGCTGAGCGGCGGGTTGGAAGTGATAAACGATCATCCCGATTACCCTGATAAAGTTATAGCCGTAGCAGTTGAACAGCATACGAGCACGCTGCTTTTTATTGACATCACCGATGCACCAAACCCGTTGCCTGTTGAGCTCGAAGAAGTGGGCGAGTTTGGGGGCTTTGATGATGAAGGAATTATTACTTCGGGAATGGCTGTTTACAACGAGTACCTTTATTGTGTTAATAACAATGATGTTTCCATATATGAAATATCAGGCGATCCCACGAACCCGTTTTTTATTAAATCGCTTGGCTTAGCCGACATCAATAAAATATTTATTTACGATGATCATTTGTATTTGACTAACGGCGCAAACTTTAACGCAACGATCGTTTCAATTTTTACCTTGATTGATCCCGTTAATCCGCAGTTTCTCTCATCATTCGATACACAAGATAAAATTCGGAAAATAATTCTGCATAACAATTTTCTAATAATCTCAAAAACGAATGCTAACAACATAGATGTACTTGACGTATCAGTAAAAACGCAGCCGCTACTTGCGGTTACCCACCCTCTTCCCGCCGATGCCACCGGGCTTGCGTCGGATACTGATCGCAATATTCTTTTTGCGGGTTATTATGGCGGTGGAATAAATGCCGGCGTCAAAGTACTTGATATATCCGATATTAATAACATAACCGAACTGGATGATTTAGTAGTCTTTGGCGATGCGCCGCAATCGATGTTCATACTCAACAACCATTTTTACCTGCTGAGGTCATGGCGCAATTTCGATGCAACATCGCTCGGCGTTTATGATTACAGCAATGCTGCAGATGTTGATCGGCTTGCGTTTAAATTCCTTTCGCTCGATAACGGAGGTTGGCAGATAAAAAATATAGGTGATTATATTGTAGCCACATTGCCCAATGAAGGAATGTTTACATATTATTACGATGAGCAGGCCAATGAAATTTTATCCGGACCTTCAGTACAGTTAGCCGAGCCGAGAGAGATTGTAGCTTATAATTACCTTATTCCGCCCGGCAAACAAAATTCAGTTATGAATGAACCGCAGCAAGTAACTTATACTTACACTACAAATGGACACGCTACCCAGGATAAACTGGATGGAAGTAAACGAAATAAAATTGTTAAACAAAAACAGCCGCCTCCGCCGCTTCCCCCAATTCCCGGGGACGCACGGCTAACGATGGGAATCGAACCGCCGGAAGCCGAGCAGGAGGGATGCGCCACTGATCCAACAGGTACAAATGATTACCCACTAAATACCAGTGTAGGTCTCACAGCAATTCCCAATACAGATGAAGGGTGGAATTTTACACAATGGACTGGCGATGTTACTGGTGAAGATCCAAACGCCAATATTATTATGGACGAAGATAAAGAAGTTACAGCGCATTTTATAAAACCTGAGTTAAATGTTATTACAACTGGGCCTGCCAGGAAAGTATTTTGCCCGGATGAAGCGCATAACAAATCACTTAAAATTATTGACTTAGCGCTTACTGCAAATGAAATTGATGATTGGATTTTATCATCGTTAAAGTTCACAAATCTTATTAACAAAAAAAGTATTGCCGCGGTTAAACTTTCAACTCCAACGGGAATAATAACCGGTGTAATAAATCCCGACACAACGGAGTTTATTTTTACAATTAATCCCGGAATTGTAATTCCAAAGTCAAGTACGATTACCGTCTCTCTTTACTTTGATATTGATCTGCCGGAGCCCGATCAAATATGCGAAATGGACGAAATTCGAGAATACAGGGTTACTGTTTTAAATGGGAACCACGTTGTTGTAAATCCGCTAACATATACTTACGGTAAAAAAACGGTTGCCACCCCGTTAAATTCAAAAAGAACATTTATTGCGTGTGTTTCTAACAGCGCTAACTATGGATTTGAGACGATACAAAGCGCAGTTCTTGATGAAACAACTTTAGAAGGAGATGAATGTTTAGTTTGCAAAGGTGAATATACAGGGGGGATAATAGTTAATAAACCTCTTTCAATAATTTCAAAAGCCGGAAGAGAACATACTACTTTAACCAACGGTTCAATATATGTTAAATACATAATGAAAATTGAATCGAATGATGTGACTGTAAAAGGTTTTCAATTTCACTATTCTTCATTTGGAACTTTACTGGAGAATGGATGCCTCTTGATAAAAAGAGAACTCTTTGATAATCCGGTAGCGATTCGAATTGAAGAGTGCCAATTCAGGTATTCGAATGACTTGGAAATTTACGGAATTGAATCATACTCCGATAATAGCTTTTTTAATAACAATATTTTCCTAATCCCAAATTATATGATTGGGAAAAACAATGAAATGCAGAACAATACATTTCTAAATGAGGGTACAAACATAGTATCTGGAAATAAATTTAATGTGCGTAACAATAAATTTTATTCAAACAGTGATATAACATTTCAAAGCAGCGACTCGGAATTTTCGGATAATGATGCTCTTGGAGGCGGGCTATTGAGATTATCTGAAATTGAAGCAAGCTCTGTTTTTGGTAATGATGGATTTAATATTACCTTAAAAAAAACTGCTCGAAAAAATAAACTGTATGCAAATTCTGCAAATCAAATATTTCTTGTGCGCTGTTCCGATAATCATATATATGAGAACACTTTTGAGAATTCAGATGGATCGGCAATTGTTTTTAATATGTCACCGGATTCTTATGATGCCCCTGTCGATGAATTGGCCACTACGGGAAATGTTATTGAAAACAATACTATACGAAGTGCAGGGAACTATGGAATAGAAGTCAATTACAGTTACAAAGATAGTATTAGAAATAATAAGATATATAAAAGTTCCTCAAGCGGAATACTTGTTAAAAACTCCAATAGCGTAGTAGTTAAAAAGAATTATGTTTCGCAAAGCGGCGTGCATGGAATATTCGTTCAAGGTTCGAAGAGCATAAAAATTTCTGATAATACTTCACGCAAACACGACAAAGGAGGCACGTTCTCTAACATTACTGCCGGTATTACCGTTTTTAATTCGGAGGGTGGTTATGTTGCTTCGAATAATTTATATCATAACTGTAAAGCAGTATATGTCGATGAATCGAGCACTATAAGAGTTGGATTAAATAACTGTAACGACAGCTTTTGTCTCAACACCGGCATACAGATAAACGATTCCGATTGTGAAATTTTCGGTAATAATGTTAGTAACAATAATGGCAATGGAATAGTAATAAACGGAAATAGCGCTGCTATTATTTATTCGAATAATATTAGAGGTAATACAGGTTATGGCATAAGTAACTCAAGCGATGCTGCTATTGTATATGCTTCCAATAATTTTTGGGGCGATGAATCGGGCCCGGGCGAACAATCAATCGAAGGAAATGTAATTGCAAATTCCTGGTTAAACGAACCCGTATCTTTGCTATCCTCTTTTGAATCTGATACTGTGTTTATCTCTCCCGGAGAAAAAGACTCTATTACGGTTAATTTCATGAATCTTTCTAACTTGACTGATAAAATTGATATCTCGGTAATTGGAACAAATGAATGGATTATCAATGGCAATACTCTAAACGTACAACATGGTGACAGTATCGGTTCGTCTGCCCAATTAGTTATTGCTGTTCCGCCAGATGTAGGAGCATCCCAAATATCGATGGTTATATGCAAAGGAATATCAAGTGTTGATAATTCATTAAGTGTTGACGATACATTATATATCAGCTCTTACCAATCTTCTATTTCTAGTTTCAGCATTTTACCGGACTCGGCGACAATTTTCCAAGGCGATAGCTTGCTGCTAAGTTATCTCTGCCTTGATCAGCACGAAAATAATTTGGAAATTGATCTATCATGGACTTCTAGCGCCGGACTAATCTCAAGCGCCGGAATGTTTAAATCCGACTCAACAACAGGGGAAATTACTATTACGGCTGTTAATAGTGAGCATGGAATATCAGCTAAGGCTGCAATATACGTTACGACTGATACGCTACACTTAGACCATATCACAATAAATCCTGATTCTGTTCATATAAATCCGGGCGAAATTTTACAGTTTACTTGTAAGGGATACAACCGCTACAATTACCCGGTTAACTTCATTAAAATATGGAACGCTGCCGGCGGTTATATAAATAACGAAGGATTGTTTGAAGCTGACAGTGTTCCAGGCAATTACAATGTTACAGTAACTGATCATACGGGTAATATTTTCGCTGAAGCACTTATTGTTATTTCAGATGTTACATCGATCGAAAATTATCCGAAGATACCACAAGATTACTCTGTGACCTATAACTACCCTAATCCGTTTAATCCATCGACGACTATTCAATATGGAGTTCCATTCGAAAGCAAAGTAACCATAGAAGTATTCAATATACTCGGTCAACGCGCTGCAACTTTAGTTAATGAGATTCGAGAAGCGGGTGTGTATAAAATTATGTGGAATGCAGAAGGTTACGCTTCGGGATTGTACCTATTAAGAATACAGGCAACTTCGCTCGAAAGCGACAGTGATTTTACGCAAGTGATGAAGATGATTTTAATGAAATAGCACAATCCTTTCGGTAAACAGAGGTCTTAATTTATTGCGTTTTAATTAAACATAAAGGGCATTATGAAAATTATTTTACATCAATTCTTCTTTAGAACTTCCCTGGCGCTATTATTTATTTTCGTTCAATCAAGTTTATCGCAATGGCGACAGGTAAATCCAGGACCTTCCGGCAATATTAACAACATAACTCATTCTTCGCAATCGAACACAACAGTCGCTGTCGGCGATGGAGGCGCAATTTATTATTCATCGAACCTTGGTAACAGCTGGATGAGTTCATACAATACTTCGGTAAGCGGTTGGAATTCAGTTTACGGTTACAATCCTTCTCCCACTGGTTATGATCGACTTACCTGCGTAGGCAACAATGGAGCTGTCGGGACATCGACGGACAATGGAGCTACATGGAATTATTACAACACAGGCGGTACATACAATTTGTATTCTGCTTATGGTTATTACGGATCGCCGTACAACGCGTATTATATGTGGGCTGTGGGAGGCGACGCAACTATTCTTAATAGCACAAACGGCGGGCAAACATGGAACCCACAAACCCCGCCGTATCTTTTTGATTCCCACTACGCGGTTTACTTTTACAATTACTATTACGGACATATAGTTGGCAGCAATGGAATCTATTACAGAACATCAGACGGCGGCGCTAATTGGAATTATTACGACCTTATGACTCCATGGAATCACTACTACGGACTGTACTTCGCGGATCAGAATACCGGTTGGATGGTGGGTACCGGGGGAACAATTCAAAAAACTACCGACGGCGGCTCGTCCTGGTTCACCCAAATGAGCAATACCAGCAATACTCTAAGGGGTGTTGGATTTCATGATTCAAATAACGGCTACGCTGTAGGAGAAAACGGAACGGTTGTTAAAACTACCGATGGCGGAAATTCCTGGTTGCCGGAATCTGTTCCTTCATCGGAAAATTTTAAGAGTGTATACACAACGCCGGAGGGCGATGCATGGATTACCGGCGATAATGGCGCTGTAATCACTAATGCGGTAAACAGGTATACGTTAACCAAAGTTATTACT
>JANQLA010000570.1 GCA_028280855.1 Melioribacteraceae bacterium | reverse complement strand
ACCGGATTGTAAATCTTTCATCTTGCCGCCTGCTATACTTTGTCCGCCAAGAAAATCTTCGAGTTCCTCCCATTCCTCTTTTGTGGGAACATGCCAGCCTTCGGGACAAATATTGCGCACATCAGAGACCGCGTAGTAATTATAAAGAATGCCGTAAGTTTCTTTGTAATCTTCAGGGTCATCCTCGTTCAAACAATATGCGCCCGATGTTAAAACGCTCCAGGCTTCATCATCATTAACTTGCGGGATTGGTTCGCCGTCACGATAACGTGTTACCTTTAAATTCTCCTTTAACCAAAACTGATTACCAATCTTTACCGGATGGTAAATATTCCCGTCTATATCAGTTACTAGACTATCTACGACCGGCTTTTCTTGATGAGCAAAACTATCATTTATGCTTTTCTGAAATCCTGTCAGAAAATCTAATTGCACCCATGTTACTATAAGCGGAAATGCAATTGAACAAAAGAATATATTTTTCATTTTCTTCCCCCCTTATTAAAAAATTATTCTTGATTCGCTTCACATCCTGATTCTTCCAAATAGCAGACTTTCGCTCAGTCCTCTGGTAGATCAAACATTTATTAAACTCTTTATCAAGCTTACACGAAAGTACTTTTTGTTTTCCTCCAATATACCGGACTTCATTTATAAAAAGAATTTTCTACCGCAAGTTTATTTAGAAGACATCGTCTTATCAACTAGTAGGAGAAAATTTTTAAAGTAACCGGAGTTAAAAATGAGACGGGGGAAATTTACTAAAAGTACTAGGCTGATTATTATTCTAATGTTGGTTACAATCTCAATCTCTTTCGGTCAGTCTTATAGAATTGTTGAAACCGGTCAGACAAAATTTTACAATGCCGCAAGTGAAATAACAGAGCCTTCAAAAGGAGAAACCTTTTACGGCCAAGATGCTCATTTTCCCGGGCTGGAAAGAGCATATCAGGATAACGGAGACGGAACTGTAACTGATTTGAACACCGGGTTTATGTGGCAGAAAGGACTTCCCGACGATAAGTATCCTTATGATGATTGTGTTGTATATGCCGATACCTGCACTTTGGCAGGCTATTCGGATTGGCGGCTGCCCACAATCAAAGAGCTTTATTCCTTAATGTTGTTTAGCGGAGTTACAGGAATGACCGAGAGTAATTCAGTTCCATATATAGATACCGACTACTTTGAATTCAGGTTTGGCGGGGAAACGGATCCGAACGAACGTTTTATTGACGCACAATACGCAACATCAACAATATATAAAGGCACAACCATGGGAGCCAGCGAGACCATGTTTGGGCTCAACCTAGTTGACGGACGCATTAAAGGATATCCAACCAGGAAAAATTTTGAAATAAAACTTGTCCGCGGAAACGAAAACTACGGTGTAAATGATTTTATAGATAATGGCGACGGAACCATAACGGATAATGCAACGGGACTTATGTGGGAACAGAACGGCGACAACGGAGGAATGAACTGGGAGGATGCCTTGGCCCTTGCACAACAGAGGAATGCCGAAAATTATCTTGAATACAATGATTGGCGTCTGCCCAACGCAAAAGAGTTGCACAGCATTGTAGATTATAACCGCTCCCCTTCCTATACAAGCTCAGCGGCAATTTCACCTATGTTTAATGTACCGGTAATTACAGATGAAAACGGTGAGGATAATTATCCTTTTTACTGGACTTCCACTACTCATGTGGACGGCCCATGGCCGAACAAAGCAGTTTATATCTGTTTCGGTGAAGCGCTCGGTTATATGAATTATAACTGGATTGATGTACACGGCGCCGGAGCTCAACGCAGCGATCCGAAAGACGGGGATCCGGCTAATTATCCTACCGGGTTCGGCCCGCAGGGCGATGCTATCAGAATTAATAATTATGTAAGGCTTGTAAGAACGATGAATTCTGATGACCCGGTGGGCGGAGGAGAAAGCGGTGGAGACGGTTATACTTTATTTGCTCCTTTGGGCAATACCGGTACTTATCTAATTGATGGAGACGGCGAAGTAATAAATTCCTGGGAAAGTGATAATGCACCTGCCCTGTCGGCTTATCTGCTTAATGATAAATCGCTTTTAAGAACAACTTCTCAAGGGCGAAACAGTAATAGTGTGTTTGGCAATACCGGAGGTGCCGGCGGCAGGGTTGAAAAATTTGATTGGGAAGGCAATAAGATCTGGGAATTCGATTATAATAGCGATGAGCATTTACTCCATCACGACGTAGAATATTTACCAAATGGTAATATTTTGATGATAGCTTGGGAGTATAAAAACAGTGCGGAGGCAATTGATGCAGGCAGAAATCCCTCACTCCTTTCGGATAACGACCTATGGGCGGATAAAATTATTGAAGTAGAGCCAAACGAAAACTCCGGTGGAACAATTGTTTGGGAATGGCATGTTTGGGATCATTTGATTCAGGATTACGACGCTTCCAAAACAAACTACGGGATTGTGTCCGATCATCCCGGAAAAATTGATATTAACTTTGTGGCGAATCAACCCGGTGCCGACTGGACACACATAAACGGAATAGATTACAATGAGGAGCTTGATCAGGTTTTATTAACCGTACGCAACTTTAGCGAAATCTGGATTATTGATCACAACACCACAACTGCGGAAGCGGCGGGTAGTGCAGGAGATTTATTATACCGCTGGGGTAACCCCCAAACTTATGGAAGAGGTGCCGACGATGATCAGCAATTATTAGGCCCGCACGACGGGCAGTGGATTAAAACCGGTTATCCGGGAGAAAATGATATCCTTATTTTTAACAACGGCCAGGGTCGCAACTACTCCTCGGTGGATCAAATAACTCCTCCTTTGGATTTTAATGGCGATTACACTGTTGGCAGCGGTTCGGCTTTTGGGCCGGATGAGTTAACATGGACTTACACGGGTGATCCGGCTTCTTCATTTTACGCCAATCATATATCAGGCGCACAACGTTTATCTAACGGTAACACATTAATTTGCGAAGGTACGCAAGGCAGGTTTTTTGAAGTAACTACCGAAGGCGAAATTGTTTGGGAATATATTAATCCATACTCTTTCACTACTCCTCAAGGAAATGAAGTTAACGAAGTATTCCGTGCGGTGCGTTATATCCCTGAAGATTTTGACGGCGGCGATATAACAACAAGTGTCGAAGAAAACGAGAATAATTTACCGGATTCATTTCTACTAAGTCAAAATTATCCGAACCCGTTTAATCCAGCAACAAAAATTAAATTCTCAATTCCCGGAAGTATCGATTTAAAATCCAGTCAGCAGATTAAATTAAAAGTTTTCGACATCCTTGGAAACGAAATCTCAACCTTAGTAGATGAAATAAAAGAACCTGGAAATTATGAAGTAAGTTTTGACGGCTGGAATATGGCAAGCGGGATCTATTATTACCAATTAAAAGCCGGAGATTTCATTCAAACCAAGAAAATGATTTTGTTGAAATAGTATTATATGATACTACATATAAATAGTACTGTTGCCAGCTAAAAGCCCTACACACCACATGCAGACTTTTTTATTATCTTTTAATAAGTTTACAAAAGACAAACTGTTGATTAACAACAACAATTTATTTTATTATAAATGAAGGGATTAAAGGGAAGGAATTTTTAAGACCGTAACTAATTCAGGCGGCGAAGTTTGTTATTTTCTAAAGATCATGGCGACTCCTTTTTGAGATTAGCGAAACAAAAAGATATTACCATG
>JANQLA010000562.1 GCA_028280855.1 Melioribacteraceae bacterium | reverse complement strand
TTTTAACATCAATGTAAGAATGAAAAACCGGGGAAGGAATTTTTACGCCACTTGCAATAATAAATAACGGAACGATTGTATTTGCTTCACCGCTGGATTGAGAATGTAATCCGTTCTTGATTACTTTTAGGATCTGTCCAGTTCTTTTCACTTTTAAATTCGGTGATAGCATAAATTGCACTTTGTAAATTTTGTCTATTTTTTCAATTACAATCGTTCCCAGCTCATATACTCCTTTTTCGTCCTTTTCTTCAATGTGATACAAATTCTTGTTTTTCTTATTTTGCCGACAATCTATACTTCTTATTTGATTGCCATCTCCAAAATGAATTTCTAATTTTTTGTTTTTATCATTATAGTTGGGTTCATTATCGACAATCCAAGTATCATTACCAAACATTTGTTCATCGATTGAGAAACTAACTTTATAAAATGAAGTATGTTCTTCTTTATTGTAAGGATCAGGAGAAGGATATTTATTCCCTGAGGCTTTAAGACCCTGGTTTATTGCACGCGAGACTAGATCATGATTTCCATAGAAAGCTAAGTCTTGTTCGTAATTAGAAATTGAAACTGCTTTAGTGATGCCAATCGGACTTTTTCTTGTGAAAGCCCCTTGATCGCTAATAGTGAACATATAACCGAAGGTATCTAACTCTGGACTTGAAATAATGTCCGACTGAGTGATATCAAATTGAATAACATCTTTTTGCCCTAACAATACATTTGTTTTCCCCCATCCATACGTCTTGTGCAAAGTCTCAAACAAATAATGCCGTATAGCTGGTTTACCTATATAAGACTTGATCTCACCATTTACATTCATTTTTTTGATAGAAAGAATGTTACCACCAACTTTTTCATCTCGGTTCAAAGCCGAACCTTCAAATACCATTGTTAATGTTAAGTTTTTCATTGTATTTTTCCTTTAATTATTTTCAGTTTGTTTTTCTTTTCCAATTATGCCGCCTAAAAAGGTAAAGATGAACACTTTGAACATTTCATCGGAATATATCGGTTTGAATGCTTCTACTAAATCATCTGGGAATTTCTTTTTGTTTGCTACAAATATTCTTAGAATACCGTAATATACATCATCTCTTTTCCCGGCTCTTGCTTGTTCAAGTAAACGATAGCCCATATTTTCAAATGCACCTCCAAGTTCTTTTTTTAATGCGTACCCTCTTCGGGTTAGGTTATCAACTAACCCTGAAGCATTTCTTCCAGCGACTCGTTTGTAAAGATTTTCAAATTCCTTTTCATCTTTTTTAAGTTTGGATGCATACTCAATTAGTTTTTGAAACTCTTCGAATTTCTGGTTGAGTTCATCATAATAGTCCTCAAAATCTTTGATGACCGGTTTGCAATCTTTCAATTGCTCATTAAGTTTTTTTAGTTTTTCTTCCATTGTTAGTTACCTTTTAGTTTATCATCAATTAATGAATACAATTTCAGAAGTTTGTTTGCCGTTAATGTCAAATTGTTTTGGTTTTTCCATTGGTAAAGGATACTGCTGATTAATTTTTCATTTCTGTTATTATAATCTTTCGAGCCCTCTCGCAATAATTTATATCCTAGTTCTGTTAAGAAAGAATACTTTTCATCTAAAACGATATTCAAGACTTTAAACTCTGCTAAATCAGATAAAATGTTGGATACACTTCTATCAGAAATTATCCGTATTACATTTGAAGGTAACGAGAAAAACTCAATCCTATCTTCTAACTTTCCTTTGTCATTTTTGATTTTATACTTATGCACGATTTCAATGTTCATTGACGTCCAAACACCGAGTACATTTTGCATTTTTCTAACATATTCAATAATTGTTGTAGCGAGTATCTCTCTAACCTTTTTATTTTCTTCATCAGTTGAATTGCCATACAATTCTTTTACAAGTTTATTCAAGTCATACATAAGACGAAACGAAGGTACGTTAACAAATACCTGTGATAATCCAGTAAGCCTTGTAATTGCCAAATGATGATGAATTTCTAGAAAGCTGCACAAATGACAGATTTTAATCCCGTGATTATAATTCCAATATGAATTTGGAAATTTTTCTGGAGCTGGTCCTAAATCCTGATTATGAACAAAATTGAAGTTAGTAATCCTATTGAGAAATTTTTTATCACTTCTCTGGCTATTATTAATTCTTTCAATATCCTCATTAGCTAAAAAATAGCCATTATTACAAAAGTCACAACTTCCCTTTTGAT
Source organism: Melioribacteraceae bacterium (assembly GCA_028280855.1). Lineage (GTDB taxonomy): Bacteria > Bacteroidota > Ignavibacteria > Ignavibacteriales > Melioribacteraceae > PGYT01. Next base: position 26,663 of record JANQLA010000562.1, on the reverse strand, counting down.
TAACCTTATCTAGTGTCTTAACGAAGTCATAAAATAGTTTTTTCTCATCCTCAGTGGTTAGATAATTTCGATAGATAGCATTCCTATAAATTGATGAAACACGATTGTCTTTATTTTCGTCAAAGTATCTCCCCTTTACATTTAATTCACTAAAAAGTTGTAATTCAAATATTACTTCCCCGGTATTTTTCATTGACTGTTTTATATCTACTTCTTTTTCAACTTTTTCAACAGAATTGATAAAACCAATTACGCTAGCATTATAAAGCCAGTTAGAAGGATGAAGAGTTATCATATTGTTTCTTTCCCTCATCTCACCACCTCCAACATTCCAAAACCTTGAGAGCGGTGGACGCCAAGTCCAATGTCATATATCATTTGTAGTATCTCCGGTTTGGATTTAATCGCAAATACACCGGTTGTGCTCGGCATCTTTTTATAATGATAAAGCACCCTTCTTTTCCATGCCTTTATCTCAAACTCAAAATGGAAATCTGAATAATCACTTAGGAATTCTTTTGCACATTCGCGGACGGCAAACTCTAAACCTTCTAAAAATCCATCTTCGCCCGGCAGCAAAAATTTATTGGAATCACCTAAGTAGTTCACAAGCAATGGTGAAAGTGTTCTTACTACAATTTCTTCTTTATCAATTCTTTTGTTTGTCAGTAAAAACGCTCTTATCGGTCTGAAATTAATTGAGCTACCGTTGTATTGCCAAGTGTGCTCTTTCACTTTCAAAAAGCCGTTATAAATATTTGTTGCAAGCTGCAAAGATGATGTTGAGAAATTTAGTTTAACAACTTCACCTACTTTTAACTTATCATTTTCATTTCCTTGCAACTGCGGAAAGTATGTTCCAAAAGTGAAAGGTTTTAGTTTGTGTTGATTGTAATAATCATTGAAAAGTAGTGGATCAGTTCTTTCTATGGTCTTTTTAATCAATGAAATAAATCCACGTCCATAGTTTTTAGGAACAACATCAGGGGTTATCTTATACTCAAGTGTTAATCTCATTACCCACCTCCCTTTATTTAATCCGTGCAATCTGTGAAAAAAAACGAACGCTGATGACGCGGATAACACAGATTACCGCTGAAAGATTTTGAATCTCCGTGCAATCGGTGAAATCCGTGTCTCGCCCAATTTTTAATTCTTCATTTCTAATTTTTAATTGCCCTTCCGGGCACAGCTTCGCCAGGTGAACTACAATTAGGAATTAGCAATTAAGAATTAGGAATTAGTAGCTCATTATTTCCTGTTTCGTATTTAGACTTGGCTATTTAATATTCTATCTGATTTCTGCAAGCCCAAATCCGGTCGATCCTTTTTCTCCGTAGCCGCAGTCGTAGCCAACCTGCATTAATTCCGGGTCGCCTTTTAGAGTAAATGGCGCTTCAATACCAATAATCTCTACGGGTTTTATTCCCGGTTTAGTGATTGAGATCTTTTTTGATATCCTTTTACCGCCGGATAATCTTTTATTTATATAGTCCGCATCCCATTCCAGCGCAACGCCTTCGGAAGAATATTCTTTGTCATTTATAAGATTGTATTTATTGGCAAGATTTTGGTTCAACACCCTGTTTATTTCGTTTATATCATCGTCGTAGCGGAAATAGCGTTGAAATTTCTGCTGGTTTTCGGATACAGTAGATAAGACAAGCGGGGAAAGAAGTTTAAAGCTTGTATGTTCCGTAAGATCAGGCGGATGCATTACCTCAACCTGCCTGATTTCGAAATTGGTTTTTATGCCGCCGGAATGAAGTTCTATATTCTGCATGTGAAACGTTCCGATTACAAAGTTTTTTATAAATTCTTCTATGAGCGGTGTGGAAATGTAAAGGTAAGCTGAAGGATCAATTAACCTGATAGAGGAATTTCTGATTCTCATTTTCTTAAAGACCAGCGCAAAAGAGAAGAGCTTATATGTTTTACCGGCTTCTTTGTATCCAATATCATGCAAGAAAGACGCAAATTCCGGTGAGCCTAATTTCAATAGATTGTATATTGCTGCAGAAAGAGGGTAGTTATAATTGAGGAACAAAATAGAAGGATGCTTTATGAAAAGACTTAGTTTTATTCTCATTAGAGTACGATTATTTTTTCATAATGATTGAATGTATAAAAAACATTTCCTGAAAAAATCAGTACTATTACCTATACAACAGATTTTTGGGGAATTTTTATTAATCCTTTTGCGGGGGGAATTATTGTTAGCTCTGAAATTCTTGCATAGAATTTAGTAGCTAATCGGATTTTGACCTAAATTTCATTTAGTCCACTTCAAACAGCTCATCATCCAAACCCGTGTTAATTTGGCATGATTCAAGAGTAAGATGAAACATTTGCGTGCCGAAGGATTGGGATATTTTATGAGCCGTCATAATACCCTGTACATCCCTGTAATCTGAGTAGGTTGATGTAACCGTTGAGCTTCCGTATTCGGAATCTACGCTGGAGATTTGCTTCACAATGTAGCCGGTTTCAACATCGTAATACTGAAGCCATTGCTTGCCGCTGGGCAGGTTAAGAATAATTTCATGCGCAGGCTTGCCGTTTACGGAATCAATCCCGCTGTATTCCAGCTCTATTCCAAGCTTATTGAAGTGCAATTGCGGATTTAGAATTGCCTGTAGTTTCATCATTTCAAGCTGTTCTTCGTCAAGGGGTACTTTACGACCGACTGTAGCCTGGGCACCGTGTGTGCCGTCATACCATGTTTCCTGGTTTAGCTCGCCAGCTTCCATCTTTTGGTAATACTTGTTGGGAGCTTTTTGATAAATTTCAAGTGTGAGATTAATTCCCTGCACATTACCCGTAAAAACATTTTTCCGGTCTTTAACATTTTCGAGGATTTCTTTTCCGCCGATTGCTGTAATATATTTATCGATTACCTGCTGTGCATTTATTATTGAACCGATTGTATCACCGGAGTAGCTTGTACTTGTTGGCGTAGTAGTTACATCGCTAATCAATTTCATGTTTATTGCAAATACTGAACTAACACAGGAGAAAATTATTAAAAAGGTTATTGATGACAATAATTTCATTTAGCTTCCAAAGAATCTGAGTATAATATTGATGCTTTTAAATCAACTTTTATCGAAGAAGTAAAACAATAATAAGGCTATTTTGTTTCATAAAATTTACTGAAGTGATCTATTTAGGCAGCATTAATTTCTGACCAACATAGATTGTATCGTACCAATCGATTGTGCCCTCGTTGGCAATAAATATTTGAAACCACTTTTTTTCATCGCCGTATACATCTTGCGCAATGCTTTTTAGGGTTTCACCTTCTTTCACAATATAAGTGTCGCCATCGTGTGAGGAATCTGTTTTTCCTGCTTCCGTTTGATCTTGTGACCCGGCAGTTTGAGTCTGATCGGTTTGCGATTCCTGGTTTTCCCCGGTTGGCGTTTGGGCCGGGGGCTGGGTTTGTTCGGAAGTAACGGTTTGTTTTTGTGCAGGCGGATCAGCACTAAACGGGTTAACGACAAATAAAAGAACTACCACTATTATTATTGCCAATCCTACAATCGAAAAAACCAGGATGTTTTTCTTTTCCATCTTTACCTCCTTTAGCCGAACAAAAATAAAATAAAAGAATCTCAAATGCACTTGATAATTACGGCTTTCGGCATTTTGTCATTTTATGAATTATTAATCCATTAATTATGTTCTTAAAATAGCTGATTTATGAATTAACTGACAACGGGAGGTTTAGTTGAAAACACTTCTAATATTTTTCTCAATTGTTACATTAATGCATGCTCAAGAAAGGGTAGGGAAGGGTGATTTTGAAATTGAAGGCGGCTTAATATTATCAATGTTTCAGCAGCAAGTTAAGCAAGAAGTTGGCGGTGAAACAGGAGACCCGCTTGTAAATGAAAACCAGGTTGGTTTAATGCTATCAGGATTATATAGTATAAACGATTTTTTAAGCGTAGGAATTTTTACAAGATTTGATTCCGGCAAAAGAGAAGCAGCAAGGTTTTCAGGATTTGATAATGACGGAAAGACGATAGTAACAAACCAATTGGGCGGCAGCTATAATGAATTTTGGTTTGGGCCAATAGTTAAAGGAAAATGGAAACAGCTATCGCTTGATGTTGGATATGCATTAGTCGGAAGCAGATCGGACGACGGAAGAACCGACTTGCCGGATGAAGAAGGTAACGACGACAATTCCTTTTCCGTTAATCCTTCGGTTGCTTGGTTGTTTGCGCTGGGCGGAAACTTCGAACTGGTTGATAACTTATCTCTAAGTATTAAACTCGAATACAGGATAAGATACTACAACGAGCGCGATGGTAAAAGCTTGGTCGGCGGAGTTGAGCACGGTACGCAAAGTTTATCGCCGCTTGTCGGAATCAGCTATTCGCTATAGATTCTTCGATAAAAACTTTTCGGCATTGTTGTTGTGTAATGCAAGCTTAGTGGAATCCATTTTTTGCAACCGTTGTCCCATAAAAACTGTTCGCATGTTCGAAGTAAAATAATCACGGTGTTTGTCAACAAATCGCCAGAAAAGCCCGTCCCATACATCGCACCAACCGCCTTTTTTATAATTGCTCATTTTGCGGATATAATTTGATGAGCTTATGTAAGGTTTTGTGCTCATCAATCCGCCGTCGGCAAACTGGCTCATACCGTAAACATTAGGCACCATTACCCAGTCATAAGCATCAATATACATTTCCATGAACCAATTATATACTTCGTCTGGATCGAATTCGCACAACAGCATAAAGTTGCCTAGTATCATCAATCGTTCGATATGATGACTATAGCCGGTATCAAGTGCACGCTTTATTACATCATCAGCCGGATCAATTCCGGTTGAAGCGTTATAAAATGATTGCGGTATTTTGTTTTTGTTATTCCAAAAATTTGTGGTCCGCTGCTTTACTCCGTCAACCGCGTAAATGCCCCTTATAAATTCTCGCCACCCGATTATTTGTCTTATAAATCCTTCGAGAGAATTGAATGATACTTCATTTAATTCAGCGTATTCCAGGGTTTTATCTATAACATACCCCGGTGTTAACAAACCTATGTTTATCAGCGGTGAAAGTAACGAATGAAACAGGAAAGATTCACCCGTTGCCATAGCGTCCTGGTAATCCCCGTACAAATTAAGTCTTTGCTGCAAAAACTCATCCAGCCACTTCTTAGCGTCAGTAAAATTTGTTGGGAAGTTGAAGTTATTAATATTTCCGGGATTATTCGGAAAGAGTTTCGAAACGTAACTTTTAGCGTCTTTCACATAAGCGTTATCGCTATACCAATTGATAACAGGCAGCTTAATATTTTTGGGCAGCTTTTTGCGGTTGTCTTCATCCATGCTCCATTTACCACCAATTGGCTCGTTTCCCTTTACCAATATTCCAAGACGTTTACGCTGTTCAATATAAAATTTATGCAGGAAATATCTTTTAGAGTTATGAAGGAAACCAGTAACATATTCTTCGGTGCAAAGAAAGCAGGGAGAATCATACTTTACTAACTTAATCTTACGGGGAATACGATCGTTGAGTCTTTTCTCAAGTATGTAATCGACGGTATCGGCGTAATGCACTGTGTCATATTTTTTCTTTTCTATCCAGTTAAAAAGTGCATGTTTATTTTTCAGGTAAGTCGTATAGTCCAATTCATATACATTGAAGCCTTTTGCTCTCAGCCAATCGCCGTAACTCTTTATGCAAGCACGTAAATAGACAAGCTTCTTCTTATGAATGTTGAGCGGGTACTTAAAGTCGTTGAAGAATAGCCGGTCTTCAGCTAATAAAACATCCCTTCCCTTTTTAACAGCGGGATGTTCTTCAAATAATTGGTTTGGAAAGATTATTGTAAGTTCCATAGATTTTTGGACCAAGAGACCTGAAGCTTAAATTTAAAAGTTAGAATCTGGCATCGAGCGGCAAGATAACTAGTATCTATTTCTCCGCCATTTTCAATACTTCGTCAAATTCTTTTTTCTCTATGGGAAAAACCGACAAACGGTTACCTTTTTGAATAAGACGCATGTCCTCTAATTTTGGGTTTTCTTTAACCTCGCTAAGGGTAACTTGTGTCTTGAATTTCTTTTTGAATTTTACATCCACCATCATCCATGCGGGATTATCTTTTTTGCTTTTGGGATCGTAATACTTCGAATCGGGATCAAAAGCAGTATGATCAGGGTAAGCTTCTTTAACAATTTCACACACACCTGCAATAGCGTTTGGCTGGGCATTGCTATGGTAGAATAAAACCTGGTCGCCCTTTTTCATTTCATCCCGCATAAAGTTACGAGCCTGGTAATTGCGAACGCCGTCCCAATGTGTTTTTTTATCCTTCTTTAAATCATCAATTGAATACGAGTTTGGCTCGGATTTAAATAACCAGTACTTCATTGTTTCCTCCATTTTTATTTGCTACTGAATGCGAAATGGCATGAAAAATTTTTATAAATATAAAAAAACAATTTGTCCTATTGCTAATGTATTATAAATACGCAAATAAAATAAGAACAACTGAATATAAATTATTTATTTCTCTTCGCGCCTTGGTAGCATAAAAATTATCAGCAAAAGTGTCGCTTTAGTTTCAACTCCGATAAACCGGTCTAATGCCGGAAATCGGGGGCGACTAACAAAATGATGAGTGTATTATTTTTAGTTAGTATCATTTGATACTATTTGATTAATAGCATTTTCTTCGTTTCTGTAAAACTACCAGCCTCCAGTTTGTAGAAGTACATTCCGCTAGGCAGATTACTTGCGTTAAACTTAACCTGGTAAATTCCCGGTGCTTGCGATCTGTTTACCAATTGGGAAACTTCTTTCCCAAGTATGTCGTATACTTTCAGCCTGACGTTTAGAAATTGATTATTGGAATTTATCTGTAATTTGTTTTTTGGTACTTGATATTTAATCGTTGTCGTTGGATTAAACGGATTAGGATAATTCTGCTCCAGGCTGTAAGCAGCAGGTATAATACCGCATTCGCTCTTTTCTACCGTAACTACGGCACCGAAATAGTTTTGAAGTATGTGTTCCATATTGGATTTTATCTGGGCATGATCAAATAGGTACGATCTACCGGCTATATATATAAACTCGCCGCCATCATCCGGTTTTGCATGTACGCCCATTCCTTTTTCTTCATCAAATTCTTCGGTAGCTTTAAACAACAGCCTGCTGTAATCCTTTGTAAGAGTTGTCTCAAATAAATCAATCATTGTTTGATTCTGAATTACATTCATGTCCGAAAGTTCAGGTACAACGCTTTTGGAATCGCGTACAATCTGTCGCGCTTTTTCATCCCATGTAATGCCCAAATATTCTGCAAGTTGGTTATTGATGTAGTCTTGACCCATTCGTGTAATTAATAGTAGGTTACCGCCTGCTTTGAGATAATCGTGTATCGGTAAATCTTTCCATACCTGCATATCACCGTCGAGGTTATGTGAAAGCCATACTATCGTAGAATACCTGCCAATAGTAGAAGCCGATATCTTACCGTTTGCAATAGGATCAATAAGAGCGGGGGGATAGCCGCCGGTGGGTTCATTAAATAAATCCCAGATTTCCACTTCAGTATTTCCCCAAAAAGCTTTGTTTTCGTACGCTGAAAAAACCTTGTCGCCGAGTCGCCAAGACAAGCCGTTTATTAAAAGCACGCCTTTATCGAGAGGCGGGTTAAGAAGCTTCGATCTGGTTTCTTTCAATATCCAGTTATCGGGGTCAAGCTCAACTGTAATAGGTTCTTCGTTAACATGAATAACAAATGATTGTGTTTGCAGGGAATCCCAAACTACGAATGTCTGCTGCCCTGAAGCAGTTGTTACCCTTATATCTATAGGCATCCAAAATAATCCCGTGTTTTCCTGTACCTGGTCAATTTCAAGATTAATTCGGTACCCGTTGTTGGCTGTTCGTTCTGCGTTGTGACCGTATGCATATACCGGGAAATATTCCCCGTATATCCATTGCTGAAAAAACTTGTCGAGTTTCATCCCTGAGACCTCTTCGCATACTCTTTGGAAGTCTTCTGTTTTAGCGTTTCCGTATTGCAGGAGCGGATCGCTTCCGTATGCTTTTAGAACGGCAAAGAACGTTTCGTCGCCGAGTACATGTCTTAACATGTGAAGCACATAAGCCGCCTTCCTGTATGATAAATCCCCGCTGAAAATTCTATTTATATTTGTTGTATCGGCAACATAGATACTACCGTCGCCGTAATACTCTTCGATTTCCATATGTTCATGATAAGCTTCTTTGCCTTCGGTTGCTTCAACAATTAGAGCCTCGGAGTACGAAGCAAAACCTTCGTTAATCCAAATGTGGTGGAAGCTTCCGCAGCTTATCATATTGCCCCACCATTGATGGGCAAGCTCATGCGCAATTAGCCCGAGCGAATAATTTCCATTTGAAAATCCAATGTGACCAAGGCTTGAAATAGTTTGATGCTCCATTCCGCCCCACCATGGAAACTCGACATGCCCGTATTTTTCATCAACGAACGGATACTCACCGAACATTCCGGCGAATATTTCAATCATATCATTTACAAGTAAAAAGTTCTGTTGCGAATTATTATAATGAGTTGGTGCAACGTAAAATTCAATAGGCATTGTGTCCAGTTCCATCGAAACGTAATAATCGAAATACTTCTTGTATTCGTAGGCAGTTACAGATATAAGATATGTCGGAATAGGATAACTTTCTTTCCATACGAAAGTCGTTTTCCCGTCATGAGTAGTTTCACCAATCAATGTACCGTTTGACGCAACAATCATCGGCTCGGGTACGGTTAAACGAAGATCAACGCTATCAGCTTTATCGCCGGGTATATCTTTACACGGCCACCATTCGCGCGAGCCGTAAGGCTCGCTTAATGTCCAGATAAGCGGTTTGCCTAGGTAGCTATCAAAACCGAAGGAGCCGAGTCCCGAAGTCTGTGGCCTTCCATGATAATAAACCGATACCGTGGTAATATCGTTTTGATTTGCCGGCGAGTTAAGGTTAACAGCAACTATGTTGCCTGAATGAGAAAACGAAGATTTAACACCATTGTGATAAACCGAATCAACGGACATATTATTGGAAAAGTCCAGTTCAATCTTATCAAGCGCACCCTCTATAACTTTTACAGTGGCTTCAACCAAACCGACAATATTTTCCTGTTGCGGTTGAAAGTCTATATCAATTAAATAATGGAGCACATCATAAGAGTTTTGGTTTGATGTTGCTTTAATCTCCTTGGCCATCCACTTGGCGGTAGACTCGGCTTTTCGTTTTGCTTCATTTTTCCTGTGTTCCGGCTGAGCAATTAGAGTTAAAGAGAAGATTACACATAGCAGAATTGAAACTGAGGATAATGACTTAAACACGACTCCCCCTACATTTTTAGTAGCAGTTTAAAATAAGATTTACATGTCAAATATAGGAAGAGTAGTGTAATTCACATAGACAAAATTCAATAGCAACAAATTATTCTTTAATCGGCGACTCTCAATTGCCGCGATACGAAATTGCCAGATCATAAGTTTTCAGCGACTTAAAAAAATTCAGCAATACCTTTAGCTTTTCGGATTTTAGATTATTATTAATTTTATCAAGATCGCCAATACACCTTTTATCACATATCCTGAATAACGACCAGGCAATTAACGTCTGCATTTCTTCATCAGTAGTTTTTAGAAACTCCTCAATCAAAGCCTTGCGTGCTCCTTTAATACAATATTTACCTGCAAAGAATATATGATTCTTTTTTGCACCATAATTGTCGGAGTGAATACCCTTTATAAAGTTATCAATAGAATTTTAAGGTATCGCAATTTCGACTGATTTTTGTGCTTGTGCTATTACAAACGTGTTGATGAAGAAAAATGAAATCAACAGCAGCAGAGTTGTAAAGTTTATAAATGATGTGTACTTATGATGTAACATTTTCGCCCCCCAGCTTTAATATTTACATTTGTTAAGACTTATCGAAAAAAAGAAAAGTTGTAGCGTGTCTATTTCAGTTATTGACGGTTATATTCTTAAGGACGAATGAAAACAGGGAAATGTTACAGGATAATAATCAATCTCAACAACCCTTTAACGGGCTCAGGCTAATTTTTCGATTTTCAAAGTAATACCTTCTCATTTTTTCCGCGATATTATGCAACTCGAATTTGGAGCTATCAACAATAAACCCCGTAATTTTTTTTGATTACGTATTCAGAGTAGTTTTTGAGAAATCTTTAACTCGTATAAAATTTGCGAAGTCCAAACGTGAGTACGAACTGGATAATATTTCGATAATTAAAAAAACAAAGCTACATTTCGTTTTTTCAACAATTTTGATTTCACCCGCATTTAACAAAATTGAGTCAGGCGATCAGCTTTGATATCCTTGCCGAAGAATCCATAAGAATTGCCTTTAGTAAGTTCTATATTATCAAATATTGACTTTTTCTTCTGATAAAAAAGAAACAACATTTTTTTAGAGATATTATCCTTTAACAATATGAATGTTCTAAATTGCCAGTACACAATATAAATCACGCTATTTTTTGTTAAATCAATAAATCGATTTAACATCCTGATGTAGGTTGAAGTGAATCAGCAACTACATAAGTAGGTGAGCCCACCAAGCCTCAGAATAGGTGTAGTTAAGGTTACAGCATTGCGGAAATAATCTTTAAAGTAATATTTCTGATTCTGTTAACTTACCTCGAAGATCTAGCCTATGCTAATAAATAGCAATGTATGCATTTAATGGATATTTTCTTTGCATATCTCCACAAAATCTCTTACCATCAATTTAGCTTACATCCATTGCTGAAATGACCAACAAATAAGAGGTAGATATGAGAACATTCATCATGTTAGGAACTTATTCCAGCGATGCAATCGAAAACATTTCCGGCGAAAGAACAAAACTTGCCGGAAGTATCATTAAAAAGAACGGTGGAAAGTTAGACTCAATTTATATTCTTCTGGGCGAATACGACATTCATATTGTTGCGCAGTTCCCGGATATGCGGCGAGCAATGAAAGCTTCAATCGCCTTGACCAAAAAAACAGATATAACTTTCGCAACATCCGAAGCTTTTACCGCTGAAGAGTTCGATAGGTTAATGGCAGAATGAAATCTCACGACTAAAAGATCAACTTTTTAGTCTAAGTTCCGGTTTAGAAGTTGATCTTTTTTAGCTCGTGCATCGAATCAGAATCATTTTAAAGGTCTGCTGAAAATCATCCACATTTAGCCGATGATTAAAAATTCCGATGGAGATTTTTTTCATTGGCGCAGCAAGCGCCTCGTTAATTACCTGCAGATAATTTCGGGTTTTCAGTTTGTCTACATCAGTTTAAAGGAGTTAGTATCGGTTACTTGTTTGTATTTATAAAAATCACTTCTGCTGATTATTTATAGTATTGCTTATTTAGAATCAATAAAATATCTTTGGAACGTCAATAAAAGGAGAACTTGATCGACAAAATTTCTACTATTTGATAACACTGTAAAAATAGGTTCGAAATGTTTCGTCGGTTTTTGTTGCTTCTTTCTTCAATTCTTCTTACTTCAATTAATTTCTCCCAATCATTAAATGGAACAATATCCGGTTTTATTTATGATGCCGAAACAAAGGAACCGTTAGTTGGGGCGAATGTTCTTGTGGAGGGGACAAGAAACGGCGTTTCTACTAGCCTTGACGGCCGCTTTGTTCTAAAGCTTAACCCTGGCATTCATACTGTAAGGTTTAGCTTTATCGGCTACGAGAGGGAACGACAGGTGTTTCAAATAACCGTTTCCAGAAAAAACTTTGAAGTAGAAGTTGCGCTAGAGCCTGTTGCTATTCTTGAAGAAGAAGTGACGGTTACCGGCGAAAAAATTAAACCGACTACAGTTGTTCAGAATATCGAAGCAAAAGAAATTCAGTCAATGCCTACTCTTCACAACGATGCTATGCGAACAGTTAAAGTGCTGGCGGGCGTTGCTTCGAACAACGAGCTTAGCAGCGGTTACAATGTACGCGGCGGAAGCTTCGATGAGAACCTGATTTATATAAACGGCTTCGAAATCTACCGCCCGTTCCTGCTAAGGCATGGAGTTGAAGAAAACCAGACCCTGCTCAACCAGGATTTAATTTCAGGTCTCAAATTTTACAACGGCGCTTTCCCGGTGAACTATGGCGACAGGATGTCGTCGGCGCTTGATGTTTCTTACGCAAAGAATCAAGATAGTCAATTCTCCGGAACGATTAGAGCGGATGTTTTTAATGTTGGCGCCTCAATTAAAACTAACGGAGATAATCACAAACTCGGTGTTGGATTTCGGTATGCATATCCAGAGTTGTTTTCTACAAGTCTTCAAACACAAGGAGATTACAATCCTTCATTTTCGGACTTCCAGCTTTCCGGTGAGTATTTTATAAGCAAAAGCACCACACTGGAATTGCTTGGAATCTATGCCAACAACAAGTTTGCATTAACACCAACAGACTGGGTAGCCAACTACGGCGGTTTTTTTAGAGGCGACATAAGAGAGCTTAAAATAGAATACGACGGCGCAAACTCGTTTGAATACAAAACAGCTCTGCTTGGATTGAGGCTTAATCACAGTATATCGAAAAATTTTACCTTGGTAGTTTCGGTTTCGGATTACTATACGGTTGAATCCGAAGACAGGAATACTTCAGGCAGAATAATAAACAACGGACAGGTTGACAATGACGGGGATGACGGGGATTTTAAAAAAACACGGTTTGAATTTGCCGACAATTCAATAGAATTGAATTCACTTCGATTTAGAAATGAACTTCATTATAGAATTAATAACCATATGTTTAGTTTCGGTTTTGAATACCGAAGCGTGGGATTGGACAACCAGGTAAACGAGCGATTATTCGAGACCGGTGAAAAAACTTTGCTGCAGGTGCCTATCGACAAGCAATTCAGCAGAACGGATCGCCTGAATAATTTTTCGGCATTTATCCAGGATGAAATAGCGCTTGCCGAAGGATTGAATGCAAATATCGGACTCCGGTTTCTAAGATACGAGTATACGAATGAAAGTCTATTTTCACCGAGGTTCAACTTCACATATATAGAGTCGCCTGCAAATATCTTTACATTTAGTTGGGGCTATTATCACCAGGCGCCCTTCATTAATGAACTGCGTAATCCGGATCTGAGAAAAATTAAATCGCAGCAATCAATTCATTACGTTTTTGGATGGGAACGAATACTAAAACCGGATTTGAAATTAACGGCAGAAGCTTATTACAAAGATCTCGATAACCTTATACCCTATTACTTTGATGAACTAAAGATGGTTTATCTAAACGGCAATACGCGCGAAGGGTATTCATACGGACTGGATCTCCAACTTGATGGTGAACTGGTTAAAGGTATGCGAAGTATAATCGGTTACAGTTACCTGGATTCCCGTGAACGAGATAAAGGCACAACTCAATACCAGAGAAGGCTAACCGACCAGACTCATACGATAAACGTATTCTTACAAGACAAAATGCCGAAACATCCTAACTGGCAGGCGCACTTGCGTCTTTTGCTGGGGAGCGGTTTCCTTTTCTACAACCGTACGACGCACAGGGATTTAAATACAGGTAATACACTTATAGATGTGGATATCAATCGGCCTGAAGAATATTTTATGTTTTTCAGAGTTGACCTCGGTGTATCTGCCGCTTTTGATGTTACCGATAATTCCAAGCTAACTGCCGTAGCTGAAATACTTAACATATTCAACCAGCTAAACTATAGTAGTTACGATTGGATACAGGTATTCGAAGAATATAATTCACCAATGCGAATTCCACGAGTTCTAAGCAGAAGATTCTTTAATTTTAGGGTAGAGTATAGGTTCTAATTTACTGATTCAGCTCTTCATTGTTTGAATGATGATGTCGTCATTAGTGGCAACAAAATCTTTCTTCTGTATGAGGCCTAATAACTAATATCCTCATCACGTTTAACGTGTTATATCGGTAATAATTACTCTCTCTTTACTCGGTATAGTAGTATATTACGGAAACGGTTTTCCTTATAAACTTAGTTATTGACATTAATCGTGCAATGTAATATTGCTCAACGCGGTACAGTATATGAAAAGAGAAAATATAACTTCCGGCACAAAGTGGGAAACTGAAGTCGGATATTCGCGTGTAGTCAAAATTGGTAATCTTGTCTTTGTTTCCGGCACGACTTCTGTCGATGAAGATGGAAACATTATTGGTGCGGGAGATGTTTACACGCAGACAAAATTTGTTTTGCAAAAAATCGAAAAGACCTTGAAAGAAGCAGGAGCCGGCCTTACTGATGTTGTTCGTACCCGCATGTTCGTAAAAGACATAAACCAGTGGGAAAAAATTGGTAAAGCGCATGGTGAGTTTTTCAGGGACATAAAACCTGCATCTACAATGGTAGAAGTATCATCATTGATAGATAACGATCTATCGGTTGAAATAGAAGTTGATGCCGTAATTATTGAGTGATAAAATCAATGAATTATAATCCAATAACATCTGATCCGATTGATCGAAATTCCGAATATCCAGCCTCAATGCAAACAATAGTTGTTGAAAGTCACGGTCAAAAACTTATCGGGACGGTATTTATTCCTCAAGGCATTGGGCCTCACCCCATGCTTGTGCTGCTGCACGGTTTTCCCGGCAACGAAGTAAATTTCGACATGGCGCATGCTGCAAGAAGAGATGGCTGGCTCGTTGTTGTATTTCATTACAGGGGAGGGTGGGGAAGCGGCGGTTCATATTCGTTTTCAAATTGTGTTGAGGACTCTGATGTTGTTATAAATTTCGTTATAACAAATGCGTTCTCTAAAAAGTATCGTGCGAATAAAGATAGACTGGTATTGGCAGGGCATAGCCTCGGCGGTTTTGTAGCGCTTAAAAAAGTTTTTGAATCCCATTCACTAAATCACGCTGCTTTTTTTGCGGGATTTAATTTCGGCTACTTTGCCGATCTAATTAAAAGCGTTTCGTGGGCAAAAGATCTAACTCTTAAACGACTTGATGACGGAGCTAAACTTTTATCCGGAATTTCGGGTGATAAATTATTGGCTGAGATGGTTAATAAAAGAAACGATTGGGATTTGATAAAGCTGATTCCAACTGCGATTAGGAAAGATATCTTAGTTGTGGGAGCTAGGTTCGATATGACTGCTCCTATCGACGTTCATCATACACCATTGGTAAATGCTCTTGCAGGGTATAAGAACATATTGACTAAAGAAGCCATTCTTGAAACCGGTCATAGCTTTTCAGATAGCAGAATAAAGTTAACACAACTGTTAATTGATTGGCTTCGTAGCATTTCATTTTAAAATAATTCATAAAATGCCATGAGTAATGAATTTGATATGCCCATTGATGAGTTCAGAAAGTACGGACATGAGCTAATCGATTGGGTTGCGGATTACCTTGAAAACGTTAAGGAAAAACCGGTTCTTGCACAAGTAAAACCCGGCGATATTAAAAATAAACTGCCATTGAATCCTCCTGAAAACGCGGAGCCGATGAGTGAAGTGATTAACGATTTAAATGAAATAATTATGCCCGGTATGACCCACTGGAATCATCCCGGTTTTAATGCTTACTTCAATTCATCTGGGAGCGGACCGGGTATACTTGCAGAGCTAATTAGCGGCGCCTTCAATATTAATGGAATGTTGTGGAAGTCCTGCCCATCCGCTACCGAACTGGAAGAAGTTGTATTGGGCTGGCTTCGTCAAATGATCGGTTTGCCTGAAGAATTCTGGGGCATCATTTACGAAGGCGGATCCGCTAGTACAATGCACGCGATAGCCGCCGCACGAGAGAACGTTAGCAATGTGATGATCAGGCAAAAAGGAATGGCGGGTAGAAACGATTTAGGAAGGCTTCGTATCTATTTATCCGAACATGCGCATAACTCCGCAGACAAAGGTGCTTTGGCAGTTGGTGTCGGGCTTGAGGGCATCAAGAAAATTCCTGCTAATGATAGATTCGAAATGGTTCCGGGTGAACTGGAAAAAGCTATTTTGCACGATAGGCAAAACGGTTGGATTCCATTTTGTGTTGTTGCGACTGTGGGAACAACTTCTACAACGAGTATTGATCCTGTAGATGAAATAGCAGACATTTGCGAGCGCGAAAACATCTGGCTCCATGTTGATGCGGCCCACGCTGGCACCGCCGCTATTGTTCCGGAGTATCGTTATATCCTTAACGGTTGCGAGCGTGCAGATTCCATTGTGCTTAACCCGCACAAGTGGATGTTCGTTCCAATCGATTTAAGTACGTTCTATACCCGCAAACCCGAAGTGCTTAAAAGGGCATTTAGCCTTGTGCCGGAGTATTTAAAGACGGGTGAAGATTCGAACGTTACAAACTATATGGACTACGGGATAACCCTGGGCCGCCGGTTCCGGTCGCTCAAACTATGGTTTGTAATCCGCTACTTCGGTGTAAACGGAATAATTGAGCGCTTGCGTGAGCATATGCGCCTTGCAAAAATGTTCGAAAATTTTATAGATGAAAGCGAGTATTTTGAAAAGTTAGCGCCAGTGCCTCTTAGTACGGTGTGTTTCCGTGCAGTGTTTGAAGAAGAATTCGATGATTCTCTAAACGAATGGAATAAAACGTTGATGGATAATATTAATGCAACCGGCAAAGTTTTTATTTCCCATACAGTATTAAACAATAAGTTTACCATCAGGTACGTTATTTCAGGGATCAGAACCGAAGAAAAGAATGTAACGGATTTTTGTAAATTGTTGCAAAAGGAATATCAAAAAATAAAAGAAGCGGTTAAAATCTAACCGCTTTTAAACTTATTCTACAGGTTTTACATCTTTGGCTTGCGGACCCTTTTCGCCCTCAGTTATTTCAAATTCTACTTTTTGACCTTCCTCTAAGGATTTATAACCTTCAGCCGTAATAGAGGAAAAATGAACGAAAACGTCTTTGCCTTCGGAATTGGTTAAAAATCCGTATCCTTTTGCGTTATTAAACCATTTAACAGTGCCTGTTTCTCGCTCTGCCATTGGTACTCCTAATTAAAAATTAAAAAAACGTTTAAGAGCAGAGCGAAACTAATTGAATCTATTTTGCCGAGAGAGCATATACAAAGAATTTCCTACTGCTCGCTTTAAATCTAATATATATGTTAGATTTTTCAAATTAAATGCAAGTTTATTTTTGTAAGTAATTTTTTAAGGTGCTTGACTAAAACAGGTATTGATTATTGTTTCTTATGATTATAGCTTAAAACAAAGCAAGAATATTGTTAAATTTGATTTTACTTTTGAAGTTTTTCATCCAAGCGAAACTGGGGAGCGATTCAGTCAATTAATTTGGTGCATTTTTTAATGTCAGTTTACCAGAACATATTAAATATAATACTTCTTATTTTTATACTGTCATGTAATGCGCCGCATACTAATCCACTTGATCCCGATAACCCGGACAATGAGCTCAGAGGATTAAGGGGCGTTATTCGTTCGGAATCTTTTCCGCGCATTCCAATTGAAGGTGTTAGCGTTTCGTGGGAAAATGAAGACATTGTTATAAAAACAGACGCTTCCGGTATATATAGTCTTACTAATCTCAATAAAATTGATGGGTGGCTCAGGTTTGAGAAAGAGGGGTTCCTGCCGGATTCTCACCAAATAAAATGGGGCAATGACAAGCTTAAATCGGTTGACAAATTTCTTAATTCCATACCAACCGTAGAATCATTACTACTTTACAGTACTGTTAGAAACGAAAGACTGGCCGATCCGATAATTACTTTAAGCGTTGAAACAACAATAATCGACAAAGAAAATGATGTCGATTCGGTCTTCATAGAAAATTCAGAGTTGAGCATATCGAAAAATATACCCGAAATTACTAGGGGTTTTTATAGGAGCAAGCAATTTTCACCGGTCGAACTTGGTTTGGAAACATTGGATGAAATAATCGGGAAGGAACTGGAGATTGTTGTTAAGGACAGGCTTGCCAACAAGTTTACTGTAGCCGAGTCTAACCTAAAACGAATTATCAGGCAGGAAGTTCAAACGAGAAGCCCCATTAATAATGAAGACTCTGTTTCAGTAACACCCCTGCTTAATTGGGAAAGATTCGAGCCCGGATTTGAACACAGCTATTTGATTCAAATACGCACGAACGATATAGCAAAAAATCTTGTCTGGCAAAAAAGCAATATTCCTTCGGACTCTGTGCGGGTGCAAGTGAATGCACCGTTGTCAGGTAACACAAACGGGGAATACTTTTGGGAAATATGGGCGATTGATGAATTTAACAATATTACTGTTTCGAAAAGATCAGCATTTAAGGTACTGCAATAGCTATGCTAAAACTAAAACAAAAAGATATTGAGCACTTCAAAGGATTTAACCAGGAGCAGCTCCAAGCTATTTATCAGATTAGCGAGCACCTTAACAATTCGGATGCTGCTGATTCTTTAATAAACGACACTCTCGACTGGGCAATAGAAATCGTTAACGCTGAAAGAGGCTTGTTTGTAAAGTATCTGAATGCAAGCGATTTCGAAATTATAGCCGCGCGGAATATCAAAAAAGAAACAATAGCGGATCTCTCAAAATTTTCATCGGGCATTTTGAACAAAGTTGTTTTGGAGAAAAAAGCACAGCTTTATCATGATGCCCAGGGTAACCCCGATGTATCGTCTTTTCAAAGTATACAGATACAGAATATTAAATCCGTAATCGGCGTTCCTATAATTCGGAACAACGATGTATGGGGGGTAATTCTTGTAGACAGCATAAATAACAGGAAATCGTTTACTAAGGAAAATCTTATATTCCTTAATTTTTTTGCGAATCTTGTTTCGCTAAGCCTCGAAAAAATTATCAGCATTGAGGGATTGCTGCGCGAAAAACGGGCGCTTGAAAGCGAATTAGAGAGTCTTCAGCCGATTCCGCAGATGATTGGTCAAAGCAGGGTAATGCAGCGCTTATTCAAACTTATACACAAAGTAGCAAAAACCGATGCAACTGTTCTTATCCTTGGTGAAAGCGGAACGGGGAAAGACCTTGTTGCCAGGGCAATCCACGATGTAAGTTTGAGAGCATCGAATCCTTTTATAGCACAGTTTTGCGGCTCAATCCCCGATAATTTATTGGAGAGCGAATTGTTCGGGTATAAGAAAGGTGCATTTACAGGAGCGACGTCGGATAAAAAAGGATTGCTCGAAGTAGCCAATAACGGCACATTCTTCCTTGATGAAATAGCGGATGTGTCAAGTCCTTTGCAGGCGAAGTTACTGCGCGTTCTCGAAAATAAAGAAATAATTTCACTAGGCGATACTCAAGTAAGGAAAATAAATGTTCGTATTCTTGCGGCAACAAATAAAGATTTAAGAACGCTCGTTAAAAACGGTATTTTTAGAGAGGACCTGTATTATCGTTTGAACGTTTTTCCGATAAAGGTTCCGCCCTTGAGAGAACGCGGGAACGATATTATTTTGTTGGCAAAGCACTTCATAGATGAGATAACCAAGAATAAAATAGTTATAGATGTTGAAGCGGCAAAGAAGCTTACGTCTTACTCCTGGCCGGGCAATGTTCGCCAATTATATAACGTAATCCAGAGAGCTGTTATACTTGCCGATGATAATAAAATAATGGCCGAGCATATTATCTGGGATGATGACCGCGATGAGGTGAGTCTGGACGGCACATTAAAAGAAATTGAAATAAGGCTGCTTCGGGAAAGGCTGAAAAAATTTGAAGGTAGCCGTAAACTGGCTGCTGAATCATTGGGAGTATCGGTGCGTTGGGTACAGCTTAAAGTAAAAGAATTTGGAATTGAGGATTGACTGCCGTTTCAAGCAAAATATTGTTTGAGAAGTTTGAAATTATCGATTGTCTAAAGAAAGACGATTTTAGTTCTGTATACCTTGCCAATCACATCTATTTAAACAAAAAAATTGTCTTGAAAATTCTCGATAAAAATCAAATTACAGATGAAAGCATAATCGAACGATTTAAGCGTGAAGCCAAATTACTTGCCCAGCTTGATCATCCGAATATAATCAAAGTTCTCGATTTCGGATTTCACGAAAACCATTTATACATCTCTTTCGAATATTTTGAGAGCAATAACCTCAGGCATCATATCAACAAAAGGTCATATAACGAGCAGCAAATAAAAAAGTTGCTTAAACAGATTTTAACCGCTCTTGAGTTCGCACACAACAATAAAATTATTCACAGAGATATCAAGCCGGAAAATATTTTTGTGAATGATGACCATGTATTAAAAATCGGTGATTTTGGTTTGGCTTTTGCCAAAGGCGATAAATTCGTAACTCAAAAAGCTTCGGTTGTCGGTACGCCTGCCTACATGTCACCCGAACAGATACAAGGTGAAGAACTTGACGAAACAAGCGATCTATTTTCAACCGGGGCTGTTTTTTATGAATTGATTACAGGCCGGTCTTTATTTATGGCTGGCGACCTTAATCTAACTCTGAATAAGATTCTTAACTTTGATGCGTATGATGTCAAGAATAATCTGTCCTGCGAGGATAAGGAATTAATTGATGCTGTATACAAGATACTACAATACGATAGATCGGAAAGACCGCCCGGCGCTCTGAAAACATTGGAGTTGTTGGGTGTTGGAAAAGAGGAATTAGCTAACATTCAGTTATCTGCTACAAGAGTTAGAAAATCAAAAGGAGTTAAGTATTCCTATTTATTTTTGGCGGTATTTTTGGCGGCTGCAATTATTGTTATTTATGAGTATGGGTTCAACAGAGCCGAAGATATCGCAATTCCTGAAACCTCGGTTAACGATAGCAGCAATGAACAACCTTTGAATACCGAGCTAAGCGGGGATATGGCAAATGAAAGTCTCCCTGGAACTAATGAAGCGATCAAGCAAGTTGAAGATTTAGTTGATCCGGTCACACTAAAAAACAAGGAGCAAACTAATTCACAAGGCGAAAATAATACGGTAACTCCTGAAATTATTTCGTATGGAGCTTTATCATTAAAGATTACTCCATGGGCTAATGTTTATATTGATTCCAAGTTTATTGACTCAACTCCGATTGACAGTAATATTAGGCTTACTGCTGGTCTTCACGAAATTATACTTAAAAACCCAGGATATCCCGATTATGTATCACAGGTCGTAATTCCTGCAAATGATGCGCTAAATCTTTCATTTTCGCTCGACACATTGTTTTCGTATCTAACCGTAAACGTGTTTCCATGGGGTAATGTGTCAATAAATAATGTGGAAATCGGTGATACGCCTCTTGAAAATATTATTACTTTGAACAGTGGTAAACACGAACTAAAAATCAGGAATCCTGAACTTGGAGTATTTCAAAAGGAAATTGAGCTAAAAAAAGGCGACACTGCGAATGTATCTTTTAATTTTTCAGGTCAAAAATTTGTTCTAAAATGACTTATGGTATGGAAATTGACTAAATTTTTCAAAAAGTGTTAGATAGATGAAAAGAATTATAACAAACTTTATTTTTTTAGTGATCCTGCAGGCAGGAAATTTATCTGCGCAACAATGGATGCTAATTGGAGAAATGCCACACCCTGTTGCCGGGGGAGCTGCTGTTGTCCATGATTCAAAAATATTTATTCTTGGAGGATATTCTGATTTTACTCAAAACCCTGTTGATTTAATTCAAATGTTTGATCCTGTTACGGGGGATTGGTCACTTGTCGGGAATATGCAGGAAGCAAGGTACGGGTTATCTGCCGGTCTAATCAATGATAATATATTTTACTTTGGAGGAATTCGCGATTCCTCCGATTTTTTAATTTCCCTTGAGGCTTTTGGTCCTATCGACGAACCAGACAATGTAAATACTCTCACCGAGCATGATTCATTTAACCGGTTTTTTGCAACCAGTGTAGTCGACGGAACTTCACTATATATCTTTGGTGGAGAACCTTATTTTGAAGCAGACTCCGTAGAGTTACCGTATGTAAGCATTTTCAATTTGATCTCATTTGAAATTGATCAGGAACTCGATACGCTTTTCTCGACTACAGAACCGGCTCATCACCAAATGGCTGCAAAAGTGGGTGACAAGGTCTACATATTTGGCGGTGTTTCACATTCAATAGAGAACAGGATTTACAATTTTGATATTCCAAGCCGGTCATTTGTCCGTGCATCGTTTGACATGATTATTCCGCGAGCCGCGGGGTCGGCAGTTTACTTGCCCTCGGAAAACCAAATATATTTAATCGGCGGACTTAATGAACTGGAACCCGCATTAGGCGATGTAGAAATTTATGATCCCTTTTCAGAGAATAGTTTTGTGGGCCAAGTAGGAAATCTAATAGTTCCACGAAGCGAACAGATGGCAGTAGCATTTGACGGGGTAATTTATGTTTTTGGAGGTAAGGACGATCAAGGTAATGTAGTTAGCATCGTAGAAAAATTTGATCCGAAGGTCACTACAAGTTCTGAAGAGTTAAACACTCCATTATCGTTTAACCTTGAACAAAATTATCCGAACCCGTTTAATCCTGTAACCAATATAAAATTTTCTTTACCAAAGCAATCAGTAATAAAATTAATAATCTATAACAGCCTTGGCGAGGAAATTTCAATTCTTGCAGACGGACTTATGGAGGCTGGTGTTCATAATCTTCAATGGGATGGAAACAATGATAGCGGATTAAAAGTGCCGAGCGGTATATACTTCTATAAATTGTTATCTCAATCTTCGTCTGTTGTTAAGAAAATGACTTTGCTTAAGTGATGAAGCCGAAAAGATTCTCCCTCGTATTTGGTTTGCTATTTATTTATCTTACTAGTTATTCTCAGTCAATCGATATAATAAAGGCGAAGTTCGAGTCCTTTGAATATAACACGGCAATTGAGCTTATCAACAATAAATTCTTGTCGGACACTTCGTTAACGAAAGATCAGAAGATTGATTTGCTGAAAATGAAAGCGATCTCTTTCTATTCCTTATCTGTACCGGATTCGGCAAGAAAATCATTTATCGATTTACTTTACCTCGATGAAAATGTGGACTTCGACCCGGTCCGCACTTCACCAAAAATAATAGAGTATTTTAATTCCGTCAAACTTGTTTTCGAAAATATTGTTGAGAACAAGGCAACCGAGGATACGCAGGAACCCGGGGATGTCAAAGAACAGATTGAACACCAAATTTTTGATAGTGATTTATATACAAAATCGATATTTAGATCAATTCTTTTGCCCGGGCTTGGACATTTAACTGCCGGCTCTAAAACTAAAGGATGGCTGCTAACCACTTTTGGAACCGCTAATCTTGCGGCAATGGTGTATTACATATTCGACACAAACACAAAAGAAAAGCAATATTTAAACGAGAAAGACCTTGCTAAAATTGGTTCAAAGTACAACACGTACAACGAATCATATAAAATCCGCAATATTCTGATAGGAACTTTTACTGCAATTTGGTTTTACTCCCAAATCGATCTTCTGTTTAACGAAGATGATTTATTTATTAAAAAAGTGAAGCCTTCCCTTTCTTTAAAGACGAACCAATTTGGATCATATTATTCGTTGTCCGTAACGGTTGCATTTTAATATGCTGAAATATTTTCGTTTTTAGACGAATTACATTCGTATACTTTCAGCATACCCCCTTGTATTTTCATTATTTATCAGCTTTTTAATTTGGCATAAACATTGATTATTTCATCAAAGCTTCTTGAAAATTTTCCGCTGTATACTACACGGGCGTTGGGAATGCGGTTGGCGACTATTGGGGGAACTTTCCGCATTCCCATCTTTTTTTCTTCTTCTAACAGCTATTTCAAACTTTCTAAAAATGTATTAGTATTCTTAGCCGGATTTTTATCTTTATTAGTTCGCTAATTGTTATTCACCTAGGTAATTCTTTATGAAAATTCTTATTTCAATAATTTCTGCAATTTTATATTTATCATCTTTCACTGCATGCAATAAGTCGAGTAACAATCCTCTTAAGTTGAAAAACACTACTGATAGTCGGTTAAAGCTGATAGGGAAATACGAATTAAATATACCCGAACCTTCCGGTTTAGAAATTGATTTTAACAGCGATTTTCTTTGGACTGTTAGTGATGAAAATAGTTATCTCTATAAAATATCGACTCACGGTCAAAAAATCGACAGCATTAAAATTGATGGGCGTGACCTTGAAGGTGTTGCAAAATTTAATTCGAATCAACTGTGCTTGATAACCGAAAGGGATCGCGGATTAGTTGTTCTTGATTCAACCATGAAGCTGAATAAAAGAGTTTTATTGGATTTACCCGGTGAATTGAATTCGGGTCCGGAAGGAGTTTCCTATAACTCTTTAACTAAAAAGATTTATGTAATCAATGAAAAAAATCCTAAGTTACTTTTAGAGCTGGACGAAAATCAATCGATTACTAAGAGGTACTCTTTGAACTATGCGAAAGATTTCTCGGGGCTCTACTTTGATGAAACAAACAAATACCTCTGGATTGTTAGCGATGAAAGTCAGACACTTATTAAATCGGACACAACGGGAAAAGTAATAGACAGTTACAAAGTCGATATTCCGCAGGTAGAAGGAATAGCAATAGACAATGAAAAGAATTTAATTTATATCGTTTCAGATAACACAGAGTGTCTTTATGTATTTACGATTGGTAAAGCCGAACTGCAATAAATATTTAGAAGTATTCTTCGTCGAAGAAAAGATTAACTTGTTTAAGACCTTTTACGGTTTTTAGTTCATTCAGAAATTCTGTACTCGAAACTTTTGATTTGAACCCGATATAATATGAGTACTCGCTCGCTTCTCCATCACCAACGGATTTCACGTTTATCAATTTTATTCTTTTACAATATTTGCTAAGAATGCCGAGAAACATTTTTTCATCGCCTGAACCGTTACCCGAAAATGAAAATTGAAGCAAGAAGTCTTTTTGCGAAGGGGTAAGAACATTTGTCTTCGTAAGAAACAGGAGAACCACTCCAACGAACAATGTTCCGGTTACGGCAAGTAGGTGAAGACCAACACCTGCCGACATACCAATTGCTAATGCAAAAAAAATAAAGATAATATCCAGCGTTTCTTTTACTGCCGTTCTGAATCGAATAATCGACATAGCACCTACAAGCCCGAATGCTCTTGCCAGGTTGTTCCCGATAATCATAATTACAATAGCCGTTATCATCGATAAAACAACAAGTGAGTTAACAAACGAATTTAAGTAGCCGGGACCCTGGTAAGTTCTGCGGTAGAAAAAAGAAATAATTATTCCGCAAACTAATGCTACCAAAATATTCTGGAATACTTCTGAAAAACTTAATGAAAATTCGAATATTGAATTTAGTTCCTGGACCATTCTACATTATTCCCCGTAGTATGAATGAAACGGATCGAATGCGTCGGCAAGCCCGAACAACGACCTGCGGTGTGCCGGATTGAAGGCTTTTTCTTTTTCAAGACAGATGGTATATTTTGATAAAGCCATACGCAATAAGCCGAAGTCGGTTAAAATATTAGAAAGCCAATTGGGAAAGCCTTTTCCGAATTTTACTTCAAAAATAAAATAACCCGGTAAAGCAGCTTTAAGATTATCATCACAGTATAATTTATCCATCGAAGGAAATAAGTTGTAGCGAAGATTTTTATCAAATGTAAGTCTCAGTTTATTATCAAACTTTGAGTAATATGCTTCGCGGTCGTAAACAACTAATACGGTTGGTTTTAACGTGCGTTTATAAATATGATGCAAAAATTTTTCGGCGTCCTTCAATGCATTCGAAAATCCGTTTTCCGTTAATACGTAACTTTCTATGTCTTTTGTTTTTATTAGTTCTTCCAGGTGATAATATTTTAATGCCGACCTGTTCTTTTTGATATATCGATCGTGTTTCCTTTTTATTTCTAAAAATATGATACTATCACTTTCCTGCAAATTATAACCTCGTATTCGCAGTTTTTTTCGAACGTTTATACCCTCTATTTTCTCGTGGTAATATTTTAGTTTAGATGTATCAAAATAAATACTGCGTACGGTATACTCGTTTTTTTCATTGTGATAATCATCAAACTTAACGTATGGCTCTAAGGCTTTTTTCAAAGCTTCTAAATCCGAAAACCTGACAAGATATTTATATTCCAACCTCATATTATTTTGTTAATGACGTTAGAAAGCTGTTAATATAATCTCTCGGATGTAACGGATCGCAGTCAATACTCCCTTCAACAATTAAGCCGGGAAGAAGATTTTTCTCTTTATTGTCAAACACAGCCGATAATATAAAGTATTGATTTTGTCCGGCTGAATGAATATTAGGATCAATATATACAACCTCTCCGGTTGCTATTTCTTCCATAACCGGACTTTCAATACTAATGGTTTGTCCGGGCTTAACTGTGCCGAGCTCGTTAATGTTTACCGGGAAAGTCCCGATGAATTCCGTTGTATCACTGATAATCATTAAGGTATCGCCGGAAAAAACACGTAGAATTATTCCATCAATAGGGGATTGAATTACAAAGTCCGAGAAGCGACGTTCAAGAATATCTATCTGGTTTTTAAGCCCGTCAATTTTTGATTTGATCAAATCGATTTGCTCTTCCTTTGCACCTGTTGTAACTGTTGCCAGCATTTCATTGGCAATATCA
>JANQLA010000044.1 GCA_028280855.1 Melioribacteraceae bacterium | reverse complement strand
AGTAACTTGATTCAATTGATCGACGGCATGGATGAAATAAAATTAAACAACTGTGAAATACAGAAAAGGTGGGAGTGGGAAAAAATACAATCAAGATTGTTCAAGATTAATATCAAAAGTCTCTCTGTTGAACAATATCAAAAAGCCGGGGGATTTTTTCTAAACGAACTAAAAAATATCATCATCACATTTCTTTCTGCTACTGCTGTAATAAATGGAGATATGACTTTAGGAATGATGCTGGCAGTCCAATATATAATTGGGCAGTTAAATGTTCCGATTGAGCAAATAATTGATTTCATGCATTCTTTTCAGGATGCAAAGCTAAGTTTCGAAAGAATTAATGAGATTCATACAAAAGATGACGAGGAGATTTTAGATGATTCGAAATTGGTTTCACTTTCCAAAAACAGAGATATTGAGGTTTCGAATTTATCTTTCCAATATGAGGGACCTCATTCAGAACATGTTTTACAAGATATAAATCTAAAAATTCCTGAAGGTAAAATTACAGCTATTGTTGGAATGAGTGGTAGTGGTAAAACTACACTTATTAAAATGTTGTTAGGTTTTTACAAGCCTGTTGCTGGGAATATAAAAATTGGAAATATCAATCTAGAGAACATCTCAAAAAAGGTGTGGCGACAAGAATGTGGTGTAGTAATGCAAGATGGTTTCATTTTTTCCGATACTATAGCGAAAAATATATCAATAAGTGATGAAATATTAGATAGAGAGAAATTAATACATGCTGTTCAGGTTGCAAATATAGAGGAGTTTATTGAATCGTTGCCATTACAATTTAATACGAAGATTGGTGCAGATGGTCATGGTTTAAGTCAAGGACAAAAACAAAGACTTCTTATTGCCAGGGCAGTATATAAAAACCCTGAGTTCATTTTTTTTGATGAAGCTACAAATGCATTAGATGCCAATAACGAATCAATCATTATGAGAAACCTTGATGAATTCTTTAAAGGAAAAACGGTTATAGTTGTCGCCCATAGGCTGAGCACGGTTAAAAATGCCGACCATATAGTAGTATTAAATAAAGGACGGATTGCTGAAACAGGTAATCATAGCTACTTGACAAATATAAAGGGCAAATATTTCAATTTGGTAAAAAATCAACTGGAACTTGGAAGCTAGTTATGCCGGAGACTGAAAACAAAAAAATAATTGAAATTAGGAGTGATGAAATTCAGGAAATATTAGGAATTATTCCAAACTGGATTATTAGATGGGGCATTACCGTTATATTTATAATAATTATAATAATTATTATTGGTACCTGGTTCTTTAAGTATCCGGATATTATCAACTCATCCATTACCTTAACCACTGTTAACCCGCCCGCTTTTATTAAGGCGCGGATAGATGGAAAGTTAGAAAAACTGTTTATTCTAGATAAACAAAAAGTTAGCAAGGATGAAAATCTTGCAGTCATTGAAAACACTGCTAGCCATACACATGTATTTAAGTTAAAAACGAGGATTGCCGAAATTAAAGATAAGTTGAGAAAGAAGAATATATCTTTGATCAAAATTAATGAAGATCTTGATTTAGGAATGTTGCAAAACTCTTTTACATCATTTTTAGCAAACTTCAAAGAACTTGAACATTTTACCAATCTTAATTATCACCGACAAAAAATTAATTCTATTGAAGACCAAATAAAGTTGCATTACCAGTTGTATGAAAGGTATAGTAAACAAAAAGTGTTACTACAAAATGAGTTAGAATTAAACAATCAAAAATATTCGCGCGATTCTTTGTTATACATGCGAGGATTGATATCAAGGGAAGAACTCGAATCTTCCGAAATTGAGTATCTTCAGAAACAATACTCATTTGAAGGGACACAATCGAATATGACTAATATGAAAATTGAAATTGATCGATTAAATCAACAAAAACTTGAATTGGAGTTAAAGTTTACTGAAGAACAAAATCAACTATTCATAAAGTTAAATGAATCAATTAATCTTTTGGAAAGTGCAATATCGCAATGGGAATACTTATATTTAATAAAAGCGCCGATAGAAGGAATAGTTACTTTTACTAAATATTGGAGTGAAAACCAAAATGTTAATGTTAATGATAAAGTGTTAACTATTGTTCCAACTGAGGAAAGTAATTTGATCGGTAAACTAAGTTTACCATTGAGAGGCGCAGGCAAAGTTAAGCTTGGGCAGACAGTATTTATAAAACTACTTAATTACCCGCATGTGGAATACGGTATGCTCAAAGGTGCAGTAAAAAATGTCTCGTTGATTTCTGAAGGTGATTTTTATTCGGTTGAAATTAGTCTTCCAAAAGGTCTTTTAACTACTTACGGCAAAGAACTCGAATTTACTCAAGAGATGCAGGGGCTAGCAGAGATTGTTACAGATGATGTTAGGCTATTGGAAAGAATATTTAAGCCTATCAAATCAATATTAACGAAAAATACTATCTAGGTTACTTACTATATTTTATTCTTGCTAAGGCCGACTTATAATACTTATAAAGAAAATCATATAAAACCATTTCGTGGACTCTCTGCTTGGACTTAAATAATCTATTTAGCATCATGTGAATATAACTGGATACTAGGCTATTTAAAGGAAGCCTTAACTCATTGCTTTCTCTAAGTTTTGTAATTCCTCCCAAGAAATCTCGGGTCAGTTTCGATTTTTTATCCAGTAATTTAAATAAAGGAAACATTTCACTATAAGCATCTTTATTACGGTCTAATACATCTTGAATAGACGGCCTTTCATTTCTAAATTTCTTGTCTAACTGAACCCTTAAATCCTTATTCATTCCAAATTCATCAGCGAAACTATCTTTGAGTTTCTTTAGAAGATCAGATTTGTTTTCCAAGCTGAAGTCGAAATCATCCAATAAAGAGTCAATTGCCCTTAATCCAAACAACCATCTAATTCTTTCGCCTTCTTCTCCTTCAATCATATCCAGCATATTAACTACCATAACACTGTCATGGAAAAAAATATCTTCTGAAATTTCCATAGTATTCATTCCATATCTTTCAATCTCTCGTTGGTAAGTATCAACCTGTAACGACCAAATAATATTTTCGTCTATTAAATCTCTTACTTCCTTATTTACAATCCTTATGATGCTTATAATAGAATCTTTTTCTGTTAGGTGAAACCTTAACCTTATATGTAAATCCGGATCGCCGAACCTGATAAAAAACCATTTGTCAATAATTTCGTTCGATAATAAATATTCACTAACGGGCTTTACTAATTCCGTTAGAACGTAATCAGCTGATTTTGGGCCAGTATATAATTTGTAATAGAGCCACTCATCGCCAATAATTAACTTCCTTTTTATATTCTTTTGTTTCACTAACATGTTAAGAGTTATTCACCTTGCTTTTGTAAAATGCTAATACAATTTGATTAGTAAAATTCCCTTCAGGACTACTTACAGTTGTATTCTTATCTTCAAATAAAAACTCGCTCAATTGAAAAAAGTCTCTATTCTTGACTAGTTGGAGAAATTGTTTTACCATAAAAAGATTGTTAAAATCTATATAAAGTTCGTTATCTCCATCTACCAATAAGACTTCGGAAGGTAACTTTAGTTTTTCACACCAAATATATATTTGATCTGCCAGTTCGTTATCGTCAGTTAGCTTTATCAAATGCTGAATATCGTTCTTTTTTATGTTCCATTTTGCAAATGAAAAAATGAGATTCTTATATGCTACTCTGGGAAGGAAACTAAATTCATTTTCCAGATCACCCCAACTAAATCCTATACTTCCTCGTCCACTCTGATGTTGTAAATCACATAAAAAATGATATACAGGTAATCCTTTTGCCGAATAATTATGAGCAGCAGTAAGTCTTGGAATAACTTCTTTATTCAAACTTTTTGATCGGAGAATAATTTTGTTATAATCTACGGATACATAAAGGTCGTCCAAAGATAGTTGTTGGTTTCTAGATACTGATGCCTTTCCTAAATATGGAATTTCGTAATTTCTTAGAATTGGTCTTAACAAAATATTACCAACTCTGGACTCGGGTAAATGAATTATTTCAGCTAAAATTTTATCCGGATTGTTTTCTTCTTCTTTTTGAATTATTTCTTTAACAAAGTCAAATATATTACTATCTGCGTGACAGAATCTTCCAATTAAGTTTGCAGCGCTGGAGCCACCGGCTGAATTAATATATATTTTATCTCTACCGTCATTACATTTCTCAATAATTTGAATCATGGTTGAGATTGTGTCCGGCAAATCATTCAATTCATTAGCGAAATCATTCAAATCGTTTTCATTAATTTCTATTTCTGAAAAACTGTTTAATAATGACTCATTTACTTTTTTGAAGAGATAAGATTTTTGATCATTCCATCTAATTTCTGTCAATTCTGTTTTGGTGGGTAAGTGCAGATCATCTACAAGAGGATTTATATCTCCTAAATCTTGGTTTGTCCTTAAATATCCTATTCCTGATTCAGTATCCAAAGCCTTTAATATAGGAACCTCCTGGGATTCGTACCTTTTTAAAAAGGCGTCTCTAAACCGGGAAAGGTTGCTTTCGGATTTTAATGGGGTTAACTTGTTCAATATTCTAATACCGTTTTGAACATCGTCTATTACGCTCCGAGCCAATGTAGCATTTACTGTGGGTTTAATAGTATCTGTCTGAAACAAATATTTTAATTGGTAGCCGGTTCCAAGTGAATCTATCTTTTTTGTAATATCATAATAAAAATTAACAGAAGTCCCGATTTTTTGGTTATCAAGTTTTAATAGTATTTCTTTTATATCAAGTAAGTTTCCAACTATATTGTTTATGCCTTCAATTGGTGTTATTACGTTTAATATTTGATCAAGAAACTCCAAACCCGTAATGGAAGGTTCCAATTCACTTGTTAATACCTGACTGTCAATTAATTCGTTAACAAACTCTTTTGATTCTTCAAAGGATACATCCTTATCAACTAAAGCGTATGAAAGATCATTTATAAATGCTCCATCGAAAGCTTTTTTGAGAATAGCTCTAATGTACTCGTTATCCTCAATTTCGACAATGTGATGTTCTCTTTCACTATCTTTTGTATACTTATATTCAACATAACGAAGCTTGAAACCGGTTTTATACAAACTTTTATTTGGGTAGAATTTTATATTTTCTTTAATTTTGGGGTGCTTTCCTAAATCCTGTGCTAATGCGCACAGATAGTTCATATCAAGTCTGGTATGTCTCTTGTAGTTGCCGCTGTTGGATAACTTTATACTTGTTTCTTTTCCGATTGTACCAACAGAGCACCCGGCAAATAAGCCAAATGGCGTTTGTCTTGTGCTCATTCTGCAATAGTATTTTAGTAATGAATATGAGAACCCTTCGAATGCTTTTTTCTTTAATGAGGAAGTACTATCTAAAAACTTTTTACTTTCTTCAAATAAAGTTGGTGAGGCAACAAACAAAGCTTCGCGAAATTCTTTGGCTTTTATTAATTCCTTAAAACGGATGTCGTTTTCATTAATACCTTTTATTTTCTTGAACGGATAAAATGGTGTTCTAAGAACAAACTGATTAAATGGTTCATACACGAAATCATTTTTCATACTAAATATTCACGCATTTAAGAAAAATTTTTTATAAAAAACACTCATGATGGTAAACTTAGAACTTAGTTTATGAGCAAACATTCGTCCCAGTTTGTTTTTATATCAAAAATTGCCGACATTAGGACTAAACCAATTCCGGCAACTCCGTTTAATAAAGTAGGGTCAATAATCGGTCCTTCGCCTATAAAGGATTTATAACCAGCTAAACCACCTTTATGAACTGCCATTTTTAATGTTTGGTTTAGCCAATAATTAGCTGCATCTCCAAATTTTTTATTTTTAGTATGGTAATAGAATCTATTATAAATATGTCCTAAACCGGCTGAACCATGACAAAAACAAGCGTCATTAATAGAATTTTTTTTCAAATCTTTTCTTTTTGTAGAATGAAGTAAAATCTCAATGGCTTCATTTTTCCACGAAATATTATTTGTAACATTTGCGGCGTGCCATAAAGAGATAACAATTCCAACATCTCCGTAACACCAGGCCAAACGGCTATTTGATGATTGATTATTTTTATAAGTAAAACTTGGGAAAAGTGAATGAAATTGATTTGGACTATTTTTTTGACTTAATAAATATTTTACAGATCCTGAAAGCAGATCGTAAGATAAGTCTTTACTTATTCCTTTTTCTAATAATTTGCATAGTATAATAATTATACTGGGTAAACCATGTGCTAGACCTAAATCACATACTGTAGGGTTTTTTTTGTCATCAGTTTTGTTGAAATATTTCCAGTAATATCCACTTTTATCAGTCACTTTTATTTTATTTAGGGTATCAACAAAGTTTCTTAAATGATTTTCAAAATTTTTCTTTTTTTTTAAAAAAAGTATAAAATATAAAGCAATGCCTATAGAGCCATGCAAATAATCATAATTTTTTTTCTTGATCTCTTGAATCATACTTTCGAATAAGAAATCATCAAAACAATGAAAATTTTGATATGTATCAAATTCAATAAATTCATTTGCATTAAGATGTTGTAATGCCCAAGCTATTCCCGGTATACCATTACAAAAGGTATGATAAAAATTATTACTGCTAATCTCTTCAATAATATTTTCAAGAATATTTACTGCGAAATTCTGACTCTCAATATCTTTGTAATAGCGCGAATAATAAAATAAAAAAAGCATTATACCTGCTTTACCGGCAAATAATCCGGAATTGAGGTCATCAATTGGAAAATTTATCAAAGAATCTTTAATATTTTTTATACTGCCATCAATATTTTTTATATTTGAATTCAAATATCTTCTTTATTAAATTATAAATTAATATTAAAAATTGCGGGATATTTGATCCCGCAATTGCTGCTGTTATGGTCGTGGATTATCGCAAGACCACAGTTGAGTTCTAATGGAACATATCGGACCTGCTCCACCTTTGATATTGCTAAGCTGGTTTTTATCTAAGTTTGCTATCGTTTCTTTTTTGAGTCCCAGCTTTTTTGAGATTTTTTGCTTTTTCATTTCTTCTCCATAATTTTTAAATAATATAATATTAATTGAGTTTTGAGAAATATTTCTCATTTGCTTTGCCGGCAAATTGAAAGTGAATAGGATTTATTCCCCTTCATTATATAGTATCAAAATGAAAAGAATTCTAGACAACCTATTTTAATTTTTTTTAGAAGAAAATCGATTTTTTTTACTTGAACTTTGATAGCTATAAATGATTGATATTGTCAATCGAGGAATTAATTAGTTCACTAGAAAGTGTTTTAGCTGATGATAATTGCTCCTATGCAACTTGTATCATCATGGAGATAACTTCACTTTGGCTTAGTTTTGAAGATTTTACCTCTTCTTTACAACAGTTGTTGAGTAGTTTAACTTTAAACTGTAGTATAAAAGATTTACAGAAATCGTCTATCGTATAAAATAAGCTTATTGTATGTTATATCATTGATATCCGTTTCTTGTGAACTGATATGACCATAGCAAATCCGCCGTACTTTCAATTCAATTCCATCTTGGATTTTTATATCCTACTTAGTTTAGTAGAATTATCATGTTTCTAATATCAATATTTTGATTCAGTATTTTGAATTTTGAAATCAGAAGGCAAACGTTTCTCTTATAACATTCGATATCCAAGTCAACGAAGTTTCCCAATTGGTAAACAAAGGCCAGCCACCGGGATTCTACAAAGCTGAATTTAACTGGAGCAATCTTTCGAGAGGTTTTATATTTACCGAATAAGAACAGAAGATTTTATGGATTCGAAGAAGATGCTGCTCTTAAAATAAAAATGGAACACGGATTTTCATGATCATTATGATTGACGCAGATTAAAATTTTTAATAAACCCTCAAGATTGGTTTTTTTTTAACTTTGAGAGTTACCATATTGCTGTAAGGGAATATTTCAAAACTAAGAAGAGCTGCTTATTTATCGAGCAGCTCTTTAATATCAAAGTCGGCTCGCTACAGGCTTCCGAATTGGTTAATCATTCAGCCTACTTAACCAGCAACATTTTTTTCGAATTCACATAGCTGCTTGCTTCAATTTTGTATATGTAAGTGCCCGAAGCAAGTTTGGATGCGTTAAACTGAAGAGTGTGGTAACCTGCATTTTTTGTTTCGTTGAGCAATTCTGCAACTTCCAGACCAAGAATACTGAAAACACTTATCCTTACATTAGTTTGCTCCGGGATAGCAAATCGCAAAGTAGTAGTCGGGTTAAAAGGATTCGGGTAATTATCGTACAAATGAAATTCTGTTGGTAAGCTGCTTAAGTCATCAACACTGGTAATAGTTGTAACTTTGGCGGGAGTGGAATAATCCGATTCCGTATACTCATTGAACGCTTTTAATCTATACTCATACTCTATAGATTCGCCTACTGTTTCATCTGTATATGCGGTTGCATCCGCGTTTATTGTTGCTATTTCGCTAAACTCCGTATCCGCTTCTTTCCGTTCAAGAATAAAACCATCTTCGTTATTGGAATTATCTTTCCATGAAATCTCGACCTGTCCTACCTGGTTTGATTCAACTGTTAGAAACGTAGGAGTATTAATAGGAAACGCTAAAGTAGTTATTTGAGATGTATTTGAGTAGACCGACTCCGTAAACTCATTAAATGCTTTTACCCGGTATTCGTATTCAGTTATTTGCTCCACCGATTCGTCATTATAGCCGGTTGTGTTAGCCGGAGCCATTGCAATTTCTATAAAATCAGAACCTGTAGTTTTACGTTCGATTTTGAATCCTGTTTCATTATCCGAATTATCATTCCATGTAATCTCAACTTTTCCAGGTTCATTTGTAGTTGCAGAAAGTTGATCTGGATTTGCAATACTGTTTGGAATAGTTGTTACAATTAGGGGTTCCGAATAATCGGATTCTGTGAATTCATTAAAGGCTTTCATCCTGTATTCATAAGTTACGGCCTGCTTAACTGTTTCGTCTACAAAATTTTGTACGTCAGAATTTACAGTAGCAATTTCAATGAATTCACCGTCGGATTCTTTTCTTTCAATCTTAAATCCCGTTTCATTATCAGAGTTATCAACCCATGAAAATTCTACCCTTCCACCTTCATTACTTACTAAAGATAACTGTGACGGGCTTAATATGGGTATCGCTAGTGTTAAGACGGAAGAGATATTTGTAAAACCGGATTCCGTAAAGTCGTTGTAAGCTTTCACCCTGTACTCATAGTTCGTCACCTGGGCAACTGTTTCATCAGTGAATGATTGAACGTCGCTTAGTACCATTGCAATTTCATCAAACTCTCCACCGGTGATTCTTCTTTCTATCTTGAATCCTATTTCATTATCCGAATTATCGGTCCAGTCCAATTGTACTTTACCTGCCTTGGGCGCGGAAGCTGCCAATTCAGTTGGGGCATTTACGATTGAAGCCGTAATGGAAAACGGAACGATATTAACGCCAAAAATAGATGGATGCATTGCAGATGAAACCCGAACAACACAATTGTCGGAAACGAAATTTGGGATTGACCAGTCATACGCAGCATTTGAGGCGTCCGCGGATGCTATGATAGGTTCGGTCTGCCAGTTTGTGCCGCCATCGATCGAAAGCTCTAATTTTACATTTGCCACATTTGTAGAAGCATTCCACCCGATATTATAATTGCGCCCGACTTCCCATGCTTCATTTCCGGCCGGAGAAGTTAGCGACAATTCCGTAAACCTATGTCGGTTAAAATAAATACTGTTTCCTTTGCCGGTTTCCCTCGCGTCTTCCCACACAAAGTTCATGGCGTCATTTACAAATGAAACAACGGGAAATGTTTGAATGAAAAGTCCTTCGGTATTCTGAATTTTACTATTGGCGCCGAATTTATTTAGACCGCCGGCAAATTTCTGCGCATAGCAGCTTGGATCAAATTGACCTTCGCGCGAATCCAACCAGACTATAACTAAATTATCATTCGTATCAATACCAACAGATGGTGATGATTGGTTGCTTTCGCCTTCGTCGTCATTAATTAAAACATTGCCGCCCGATTTAGAACCATCGGCGTTAAGCAATTGTGCATAAACATCATTGTTTCCGTTCCTGTCGTCGCTCCATGCAATTACAAAACTTCCATCGGAATAAGCGTCAATGCCAACTCGCCGCCAGAGTAAATCAAAATTTATTCTATCACCTTCGTTAACTTTAACCACTCCGCCGTTTTTAGAATAATCTGTATTATACATCTGCATAAACACATCAAACCCGCTGCCCCAAACCAATTGTTTCCATACAACAATTAAACCGCCATTATTAGTAAATACAAGGTTGCAACCCCATATTAAATCAAAATTTCCCGAATCATTTAACACGAAATTCCCTCCGTTTGGAGTTCCATCAGAATTTATCCGTTGACCGAAAATAGTATTAGTCGGGTTCCTGTCATCAACCCAAACGACTAGAAATTCACCCGCCGTAGAAGCGGCAACTGCTGGAATGCCCTGGTATGTCGCTGCAGGGGCATCGCTAACTTTAATATTTTGTCCCTGCAACTGTCCATCCGGATTTACAAGCTGCGCAAATATATCGCCGTCATCATTCCGGGCGTCTTCCCAAACAACTAACCTTGAGCCGTCTACAAGCGCAGCAGAATTAGACTCGTTTTGCATATTGTCACCGACATCGTCATTTAGCTTAATATTGTTTCCAACACCGTTACCATTGCCATCCAGAAGTTGCGTATATATATCTGCGTTTCCATTTCGTTCGTCTGTCCATGTTACTAGTGATTTTCCATCAGTAGAAGTTGATACAAATGAGTTATACCTGTTAGCAGCGCCTACATTTTCGTTGACCTTAAAATTTGCTCCGTCGGTTGTTCCATTTTCATTCAGCAACTGAGCAAAAATATTTTGATTTGCGTTCCGGTTGTCCTCCCACACGATAACGAATTTTCCATCCTGCCCAACAGCAATTGCATCATTAAGTTGGCCAGCTTGGATATTGTCATCGTTTACTTTGAAGTTCGTTCCTTGAGGCACGTCATTCGAGTTGTACCGTTGAGCAAAAGTGTCATCATCGCCGTCCCGGTCATCACGCCAACAGATAATGTAATTATTATTTTGATCAACGCTAATGTCAGGATATATTTGAGTAGAGCCGGCAACATTTGTATTCACTTTAACGTTCGTGCCAACCGTGTTGCCAAGGTTATTGAAGCGTTGCATATAAATATTGTAGAAGCCATTAATTCTGCCTGCCCATGTT
>JANQLA010000479.1 GCA_028280855.1 Melioribacteraceae bacterium | reverse complement strand
TAAAAGTCACTTTCCAATCAAAATAAGTTACGGAGAATAGCTTATTTGGAATTTTTTCAAGAATTTCACCTGTACTTTCTATATCATTTAAGAACTGGTAACGAATTTTACCATCTTTCTCCTCTGTTAATTCAGCCCAGTAATTTTTTCTGTTTTCGTCGGTTGTTAATGCTTCAAATACTTTTTCAGGTTTTGATGCAAAGTGGAGTTTCCAGAGGATAGTTTCTTTTTCAGATTGAAATTTTGTATTGTCTTCGTTGCTCATGCAGTTTTCCATCATAATTATTGTAAAACGAGATTAGTATTAAGCCAAATTTAATTATTACGTTTACATCAAATTAGACGTCATAACAGCTGTTATCCTGTCAAGACGGGACCTGCCTACCAGAGAAAGATTCGTTGTCTTAGCAGCAAGCATTCATTTAATGTCAAAGGAATCGGGCCGTCCCTATTTACCTGGACTTTACGCAATAGTTATAAACGAACTACTTTTGCCTGCCGATAGCCGTAAACCTTGTTTACCTAGGTTTAACTAAAAGTTACATCTTTGTAAGGTCAATCGCAAAGGTGAAGTATGTGCTGCAGTCCGTCAGCAGACGGATTATGTGAAAGGTTTGTTTTATCTCTCCAACTCGAATGACTGAATCTTATTAAGCTGGTTCATTAGCAAATCTTGTTATGTTTTTACTTGATTTTATTTAACTATCATTTCGCAAAAAATACTTGAATCATCTATTTCATACATATTAGTCTCAAGATTAAAGTTAGATGCCAATTCTACAAATTGCTCAGCGGAATATGTAATTGCTTTAAATCCATCTTTACATATAATCGTACCTGCTTCAGTTCGCTCAAAATCAATTTCACCAATTAAACCGGCTTCAGATTGAATTTCAAACCATTTTAATCTTTCTTCCCAAAACTTTTCGGAATATGAAGAATATAATAGCATACCGCCTTTTTTAGTAACCCTTATTGATTCTTTTAATAGTGCCTTCGGATCAACATTGAATGCAGAAATACCATTCTGTACACAAATAACTTTGTCAAAAAAGTCATTGTTAAATTTCAATTCAAGAGCATTCATTTCTAAGAATTCACATTCCGAACTGTCATCAAGTAACTCATTGGCTAATTGGATATTATCTTTTGAATAATCGATTCCTATTAATCGTTTGACTTTTCCTAGTAATTGAAATGATACTCTTCCATACCCACAACCCAAATCCAATAACAAATCTCCCATTTTACATCTACTTTTAACAAATTCAATTTCGGCTTCCAAAAATTGTTGAACTCTTGGTGTTGCAAGCTCATAACATCTTACCAGATTATTTGAATTAAGTGAATGAGAGTAATAATTTTTCATAATCTTCATTTTGTATTAACGCTGCATATAAGCCATTTATTTAATTGTATAACATGGTTTCTGGATATTATTTTGAGATGTGACAAAGATACTACCACCCGGGATAATTATCTAGCTGGGCGTAGTGAGCAGTAGGTTTCCGGATAATGTGGTTGCCACATAATTGATCCTTCAAGCTTTGGTATCCCCCCAAAAAAATTACGGGTTAGTGTCATTTTTACTTTTGGGAGTGGGCTCAACAAAGCTTTACCAAATGGTAATAATTAAAAAGCCCGGCAGCTTAAAGGAAGGACAGTTGAGCGAAACTCTCTCTCACCTGGCTTTCAATCAACGGATGACATCTTGCCAAAAGATGTCATCCGTATTTAGTCGCCAGTATTCATAAAACTTAAGGCTAACTTTTCTCATTTTATACTACTACTCGGAATAATCAGATTTTTGCGAAGTATTATTTACAGCATCTTTTACTGCAGCTTCCGCTTCTTTCATTGAATTATCTATTTGTTTCTGAAGTTCTGCTAAAATTTTCGGATCAACTTCGGTAATCTCTTCTTTTACTGTTTTGGTTCCGGGTTTGGCTTCTGGTTTTCGCACAGTTTTTTTCCTTGCTGGAGTATTAGCTTTTTTTTGTGAGCTACCTTTAGCCGCAGTATTCTTATTCTCCGCCATGGTTCTCCTTCATAAAATTATTTGGCTTTTGTTTTGGGCGTTGCTTTTTTCGTAGTTTCAGTTTCCTGTTTACTTTTCGAACCGGCCCGAGCTTTCTTCTTAAGATCATTATATGTGCTTGTAAGATCATCCATAAAATTCTTTAACCCGTTAAATGTTTCGAGCACGTTACTTTTATTCATAGCTTCGTTAACTATCTTAATTGCTTCCTCCGGTTTGGATTTAAGTACAGCTTTTGCAGTAGCTGTAGTAACTGCGTTTTGCAAAATATACATTTGCTGCTGTTGATTAACAGCGTTCAACATAGCCATAGCCGTGGCTTGCGCCATAATTTGATAAGAGAGCAATCCTACATTACCATCGGAATTTTCTTTTAATAAATTCTGCATGGCTGTTATTGAATCAGTAATCTGGTCGTTAATAGCTGAGCTTTTTGTCCCGCTTTCACCACTTTCACTCATTATGCCCCCAGAATTTTTTCAACACATTTTGTTGTCACTGCTTCCGTTAAAGTGTTTACATTTTGTTGATTGCTAACAGCGTTTTGTGCGGCTAAACTTAATGAACTTGCTACTGCTTCGTATAACATTGCTAATGCCGTAGCCGGTGCACTGGCAAGAACTTCTACATTTGATTGTGTTACTGAATCTGTTATCTGACTATTTACTGCTGTTGGAAATGCCATAATTAAACTCCGTTATAAAATTATTTTTTGTTGGTTAATTCGTCATTCAATAAAAAATTAACGCAGCTGGTTGTTACCGCGTTATTAATAGCGTTTGCGTTCTGTTGGTTAGCGGTTGTATTTTGAGCGGCCATTGCCAGCGAGCTTGCCATAATTTGCGTTAAGCTGCCGACTGCCTTGGCAGATGCATTTGCTAGAACTTCAACATTTGACTGTGTTACCGAGTCAGTTACCTGGTCATTTACGGGTGTTGGAAATGCCATTTATAACCTCCTTGTTAGTTTACGTTTATTGTCATTTCTTTGTCGCTGCATCCCCGATCAATGTAGCTACACATTTTGTTGTGACGGCACTGCCGGTTACGTTGACGTTTTGCTGATTGGAAGTTGCGTTATGTGCGGAATTACTAAGCGCTTGGGCAGTTCCCTGGTAAAGATTCCCCATTGCAACTGCAGGTGCATTTCCTAATACCTGAACATTTGATTGTGTTACTGAATCTGTTATTTGTCCGTTTACAGCGGTAGGCATTGCCATAATAGTCTCCTTATTTAATTTGAGTTAGTTAAGATAGAACAAGATATTAAAATCAAACTATTTGCAAATATTTGAAATCAAATCTTTCTTTTTTTTAGCAGTTAGAATACTTTAGAGATAAAGATATTATAAGACCCTATGTCATAAGTTAGTGGTTTATTATTAATAAACAAACATATTTGTTTAAAATTATTGAGCTTCTATTGTTTGTAAGGTTCTAGAGGTTAAGAAAAGCAAAATTCGGCTTTTTCATATTTAATATGAATGTCTTAAGACCAATCTGCAAAAGTGTATATCGAATCAATCTAATTAATTACTAATAGTATACTCGTTGCGTGAAATGTTTTTCTGCGTTATTATGATTGGTCGAGATGTCATCTCGACTTAATTATTCCAGCTCAAACCAGCTAATTCTCACCGCTTCTTCGGTTCGTTCCACCTTGTATAACCTTCTTTTACGGGATGTTTATCAGGGCATGATTCGGAAATAAGCTGTATCTTTTTTCCAATGTGACACCCGCATAAATCGCAAATATGATTCCCTGTTCGTTCCCCGATTTTGTTGCTTATGGTTTTGGAAGGAATGATTTTCTGAATGAATCTTTCAGGGTCGACCATGTTGGGGCATGATAGGCAGGCGTTTTCCCTTGTTTCCAATATTTTTGCATCAACTTTTGTGAAGCCTGATTTGCTCCATCGTATCAGTGCGCTCGCGGCGCTTGTTATTAGTTCCCTGTTAGTATGATGATGTTCGGGCTTATGTCGCGATTGAACTTCCGGTGGATTTTCAAGGAGCCTCTTTAAGTAGAATGGTCGCCTTTTGTTTATCACCAGATCACGTGCGTAGCTTTCATCGTGGATTGCGCTCCACATTACTTTCGCTGAAACGGGTTTACCGAGGTCTAAAAGCTCGCCGAATTTTGCGCATTGGGCATCGAACGAGCTTTCTCTAGTGATGGTCGTATCTTTCATTTTTAACTGTTAATTTTCTGAGTCATTATTACAAAGTCCGTGGAAGTAAACCTAATACATTCACATTTTTGAAATGACATATATATTAGTTTACTCGCAAATATCTTTAAATAAATTTCAAGAAACTTCTTAAGTCACTGCAAAAAAATATACGGTAGTAATAAACAGTATTAATCAAAATAAGCAGGGAGAAATGTAAATACCCGCTATATAAATTTTGCCGTAAAAACTAAACGAAACTGAATTCAATTGCACATGATATTATTTGATTTACTCTCTGTCCCTAATTTCCCGAAGGACGTCAATTATTTCTTCTCTATCGATATTAATATTTACGCCTTTCACATCCAACGGTGATTTTTTACTTGGAATTGAATTTAATTCGAAAACCGCCCCATCCTTTCTTTTGATTAAAACTTTACCTTCTTTTTTTGCCTTTTCCAAAAGTGTAGCTAAATTTTGCCTTGCCTCACTATAAGTATATATATTCATTTTTATACCTCAATAATATTTATATCCATTTTTTTAGCTATTAGAGCTAACCCGCTATCTAGTGTTAATAACCGTGAATTATAACTTATAGCGCACTCAAGAAAATACGCATCATAAGCATAGATATTTTGTTGCTGCGATATTACGAGCGATCGAACTATATCAACATTTACTAATCTCAGAGGAATCATATTGTAATATTCTATCGCTTTCTTTGCCATTTTCAAATCAATTCTTTTTCGCTTAAACATTGCTGAGAATGCATTACCAATTTCCCAACTAATTGGGGCTTGCTGAAAATCTCATATCGGCTTTTGGTTAAATGTCATTAAAGCTTTCAAAATTATATACATGTAGCTACACTTTTATCAGCAATTATTATCT
>JANQLA010000447.1 GCA_028280855.1 Melioribacteraceae bacterium | reverse complement strand
CGGTAAAAGCAACCGTGATTTTTTCCTTGTAGATTATTTGAACAATTATGACGACAAATATTTTTCTATATTGAGGACTCTCTCATGAGTTTTGAAACAACCCCTTAAAATATTCATTATAACTATTATAAAATATCAGCATGCTAACAAAAGCGGAGATTCCATCTTTCTAAAAGATGGAATCTCTATTCTTTTTCTCCACCGTAAACAACTTATAAAGCACGGGCACAACAATTAGCGTAAGCACGGTTGATACCAGCAACCCGCCGATAATAGTCCAGCCCATTGGCGCCCAGAGAGAACCGCCCGTTAAAGTCAACGGCAGTAATCC
This sequence comes from Melioribacteraceae bacterium, assembly GCA_028280855.1. Taxonomy (GTDB): domain Bacteria; phylum Bacteroidota; class Ignavibacteria; order Ignavibacteriales; family Melioribacteraceae; genus PGYT01. The sequence goes on along the minus strand of JANQLA010000447.1, from coordinate 3,291 downwards.
GCCGATTGTAGTTGCGGTGGTTACAATAATCGGAAGAAAACGTGTTTCGCCTGCGATCTTTAGGGCTTCGATAAGCTGCTTGCCTTCACGTCGCAACTGGTTTGTGTAGTCAACTAATATTATAGAGTTATTCACTACTATGCCGATTAAGCTGGTCAATCCCACAAACGCCAGGAACGAAAACGTATAGCCGCTTATCAGCAGTGCAATAAACGAACCGATCAATGCTAATGGTATTGCGGAAAATACAATCATAGGCTGCGACAACGACCTAAACTGTAATACCAGCACCGCGAGTATTCCCAGTATTGCAATCAACACGGCTTTCGACATATCGCCAAATGATTCCTGCTGGCTTTCCAATTCGCCGGCAACATAGTAGCTGTAACCTTTCGGCCAGTTGTAGTCTTCGAGCGAAGTTATTATTTTTCTTGTTGTTTCATTCACGGAAACACCTGTTTCAACATCGGCAGTAACAAGAACGTTGCGATCCAGGTCATAATGGTTTATTTCCAGCGGGCTGGCTTCGAACTCAATGCTTGCAAGCTGCGCCAGCGGAACCTGCGTACCGGTAACAGATGATACATAAATGTTCGACAAGTTATCATAAGTTGGTTCATCATCCATTTGAGCGCGAAGTACGATGTCGAATTCTTTTCCTTCGGCATCTTTAAATTCGGAGATTGTAATACCTGCAATAGCAGTGCGGATAGTCCTGTCAATTTCGAATATCGGAACACCGTACATCGCGGCTTTATCTTTGTTGATATTCACCTTTAAGTCGGCCTTGGTAGTGCGCAAAGGATTATTAATGTTGATAACTCCTTCAGTTTGCCTGAACAGGTTTTCGATTTCCAGCGAAACATTGCGTAACGTCGATAGGTTTTCGCCAATGAGCCTTATTGCAATTGGAGCTTCAACAGGCGGTCCCTGTTCGAAAGTCTTTACTTTTATGTCTGCTCCCGGGTACAGGCTAAATTCATCGCGAAGTTCGTTTACCGTGTTTTCCAATACGTCTTCATCGAACTCCTTCATTGTTACAAATATCTGAGCATAGTGTGCCGTTTCATTCTTGGGAATTACGTTGTAATAAATGCGCGGGTTTCCTTTACCAATATTTGCGGCATAGCTTTTTATTTCATCTCTCTCCCGGATTACGGACTCAACAAATTTCGCCGCTTCATCAGTTCTGTTAAGATTAGTACCTGTCGGCAGTTCGATATCAACCATAAATTGCGGTCGATCGGACTTTGGAAAAAAGCTTACACCTATAAGAGGGAACAAGCCGAGACTGCCGATAAATATAATTACAGCCATTACAACAGTAAGCTTTGGTCTGTTCAGCGCAAAGTTTAGTCTTTTCCTGTATGTCGACGCGATGAATTTATCCAAAGCTCTTCGAATAAAGTTTTCCTTATCGTTGGCAACTACTTTTATGAATTTGGAAGACAGATACGGAGTTAAAGTAAGTGATAGAAGTAATGAAGAGCTTAGAGTAAATATAACAATAGTCGGCATGCTTCTTATGAAATCACCCGTAACATCTCCAATAAGCATAACCGGAACAAACGCTAGCACCGTTGTTATAGTAGAACTTGTAATTGCCCATCCAATTTGCGAAGTACCCTTTGCGGCCGCTTCTTCCGGTCTGTACCCAAGCTTCATAAAGCGTGTAATATTTTCCGTTACTACTATAGCATTATCAACCAGCAGCCCGAGCGCGATTACCAACCCTGCTATAGATAGCTGCTGTATACCGTATTTACTAATGTCCAGTAAAAAGATTCCCATCAAAACAGAGATCGGTATAGCCAGTATCACTATAATTGCCGGGCGAAAACCAACAGCCAGCAGTACAACTAAACCAACAAGTACAAGCCCCTGCAGCAAATTGAAGAAAAAACCGGTTAAACGGTTTGTAACATTATCGGATTGATCGAGAACGATTTCCAGTGCAATATTATCATCGAGCTGAGTTTTAAATTCATCCAGTTTCTTATCCAGCCCTTCGATAATCGAATATATATTAGTCCCTTCCTTTTGTGTAGCCGTAACAAAAACGCTGCGCTTACCGTTGAATCTTGCAAAGTACTTATCATCCTGGTATGTTGAATAAACGTCGGCAACATCTTTCAGATAAACAATTTTTCCATTGTATGAATTGATGACAGTATTCGATAATTCTTCCAGGTTGTCGTATGAACCGCTGGTCTTTATGTTGAATCTTTTCGGCCCGACATTAATATTCCCGCCCGGGATGTTGGCGTTTTCGCTTTGAATTGACTGGATAACTCTGGCCAATGGTATGTTCATTTGCGCAAGTTTCGGTAAATCAATCGATACCCGTACTTCTTGTTCGGGATAAGCCATCCTATCGGCATCTTTGACACCTGAGATTCTTTCAAACATTTTCTCCAAACGTTCGGCTTCGTATTCCAGTTGGCTGTACTCCGCTTGGTCGGATACGAGTGCTACCTGCATTACTTTAACATCCGTACTTTCCCATTTCCAGTAATCAATGGAAAGAATTTGTTCGGGCAGATCCGATCTAACAGAGTTTACTTTTTGAATAACATCGGAGAACTTTTCATCGGGATCGCTACCGATAATAAACTCGATTGAAATTACGCCTAACCCGTCCTGCATCTGGGATTTTATTTCCTTAATATCATCAAGCTCATTCAGTTCTTCTTCTATAGGATCAACAACAAGTTCTTCCATGTCCTGCGGGGTGGCGCCCGGGTAGATAACAACTATGTTAGTTCCCGGAGGAGAAATTTGGGGGTCTTCCGAACGCGGCATGCTGATAAAGGATAGTATTCCTAATGCCACCAGAAGCAAAAATACAATTATTGTGAACTGGTGATTATCTATTGCAAGTTTTGGTAGTTTCATTTTTTTGCCTTATACCTTTAGTTTACCGAAACTAATTTTATTTGTGAATTCTCCGTTAAGTATTCAACGCCGTCTGTTATAACAGTTTCACCGCCGTTTAAACCCTGTGTAACCGCTACCATGTTGTTATAAATTCCTGAGGTAGTAATAATTCGCTTTTCAACTTTGTCATTCAAAGGTATGAAAATAACACCGCTGCTTTTATTTGACTGAGTAACAGATTGAACAGGAACCAGGACTACATCTGATTTCTTCCGTGGGTAGATTTTTATCTTTCCTATAAAGCCCGAAGCAAATTTGTAGGTCGATTGCTCCAAAGATAGCGCGACTTCAAAAGTACCGGTGAACTGATCAGCCGCCTGGCCTACTTCAGTGACTATAGCGCTAAACTGAACA
>JANQLA010000420.1 GCA_028280855.1 Melioribacteraceae bacterium | reverse complement strand
AGGAGTTCTTCGATTTCGGCAACACTCGGGTGGAAGGACGATTAAGCCTGCGCCAGCCCGTTATTTTTACTAACGGGTTTATATCGTTAACCGGGTCGGTATTCGGACGTGACCAGTTTGGAACCAACATCAACAAAACCCGCGATTACTTTTCTAACTTCAGTGTCGCTTTAAACCAGCCTTTGTTCACGTTTAACAACCAGCTTGCAAACCTTGAACGAGCTGAAATAAGATTGGAGAAAGCCCAGCGAAATTACAGCAAAGCCGAACTCGATTTAATCTATGATGTTACCGCTGCGTTTTATATGTTGTACGAATCACGTGAGCGTGTTAAAATTACTAAAGAAAAAGTTAAACAAACCGAAGAATCGTACAACACGGCCAGCAACAAGTACAAAGCCGGGTTGATTGCCGAAGTTGAGGCTTTACAGCTCGAAGTCGACCTGGCAACGAGCCGTAACGAGCTGCTGAACGCCGAAAGGAACTACGAAGAACTGCTTAACAATTTCAAAATACTTATCGGCTTGGATTTAAGCGAAGACCTTGAAATTGTATATGACTTAAAATTTGATCCGGTAACTATTGATGAGCAAACTGCCGTCGCGAGCGCGTTAAAGCACAGACCTGATCTGCTCAACACCAAAGACGACATTTATTTATCCCGGCTTACCGTTGAAGAAGTGGACGCTCGACGCTCAATTAAAGCCGAGCTTAACGCGCGGTACGGCATAAACAGGAACGATGAGAAGTTCAGAAACGTATTTTCCAATTTTCTAGATGACCGAAGCGTAACGTTTACAGTATCGGTTCCCGTATGGGACTGGGGACAAAACGCTCACGAAGTTGAATCTGCCGAAGCAAACCTTAAACTGACGCAACTGCAATACGAACAGTTAAACGAAACAATTACAAACGAAGTTAAGATAGCTATTAACAGGCTTAACTCCGCGCAATCACGATTGGAAGTTTTAAGCAAGTCCGTGTTGGTAGCCGAAAAGAGTTACGACATATCACTTGAACGTTTTAAAGCTGGCACAATTACAAGCTTCGATCTTTCGCAAATGCAAATTAAGTTAACGGAAACGAGGCTTAGCAGCATAAGCGCATTGATTGATTATCAAATAACTCTTGCTGATCTGAAGCGTAAGACTATGATGGAGATATGAATAGAGATTCCAGCTTTTCGAAAGATGGAATCTTTAGATAAATTTGATTCTTTCTGATTTGTATAAAAAACAAGAAAAATTATACCTATGACAATCGCTATGTAAAGAAAATCGGAAAACCTTTACATTATGAACAATTGGAAATTATCAAATCTGCCCTTAACTACGGATTTGGAAACAAAGAAAATCCTTAAAAGTCTGCCTTCAGCACATGCTGCATTAGCTGAGCTAAAGGGAGTTGCTTCAACAATCCCTAATCAAAATATTCTGATAAATACACTCGGAATACAAGAAGCTAAAGATAGTTCAGCCATCGAAAATATAATTACAACACATGACGATCTCTATAAATCGGTTTTACAGTTCGAATCCTTCGATTCCTTTAGCGCCAAAGAAGTACAAAACTACATTGAGGCGCTAAAAACAGGTTACACAATTACAATCGAAAGTGGATTGATTACAAATAAAACAATTCTAAAAATTCAAGAAGTTGTTGAACAAAACTCTGCCGGATTTAGAAAGCTGCCTCGTACGACAATAAAGAATACAACTACAGTGGAAATTATTTATACTCCACCCCAAGAACATTCAGAGATTATTCGCTTAATGACAAATCTCGAGAAATACATTAATGAACCTGAGATCTGTGAATTTGATTACCTGGTAAAAATGGCAATTATTCATTTCCAGTTTGAAAGCATACACCCTTTTTATGATGGAAACGGTCGAACCGGTAGAATAATTAATATTTTGTACCTTATCATGGTAGGTTTACAAAACCTTCCGATACTTTATTTAAGTAGTTATATAATAAAAAACAAATCAGATTATTACAGGTTACTACAGAAAGTAAGAACTGAAAACTCCTGGGAAGAATGGATATTATTTTTAATTCGCGGCATTGAAGAAACTTCGAAAGAAACAATAAAACTTATTGTTGAGATAAGAAAATTAATGCAAGAATATAAACTTCTTTTGCGCAACAGTTATAAGTTTTACAGCCAGGAGTTATTGAATAATTTATTTAAACATCCATACACGAAAATAGAATTTATTGTTAAGGACTTAGGTGTTTCAAGAATAACTGCAGCTAACTATCTAAATAAATTAGCAGATGATAACTTGCTTACCAAGAAGAAGTTGGGAACAGGCAACTATTATATAAACGAACCACTGTTTAAATTATTGACTAACCGCTGAAATGCTGAAGGATTTTTAATAATGCTACTAAAGCTTACAGAAACCCGCCTGCAAAGTATAAGCGCGTTAATCGATTTCCAAATAACATTAGCAGACTTGAAACGGGAAACTATGATTGAGATTCCATCTTTTCGAAAGATGGAATCTCTATTGTTGTCTACTTTCCTCTATTATCCCTTCAACCGTTATGTGAAAATACGGAACCTGAACAGGATCGCTCATTTTCATTTTCCAAATCGATGCACCGCTTAACTCCCCGGGTATTAGAATATTGTCGGAACCCAATTTATCAGAATAATCAAACTCTGCATTAATTCCTGATTCGGCATTAGATGCGTTTAAGATAACCGGAGCGAATTCTTTGAATGCTTTTGCAGGCCCGCTGCCAAAGTCGGTAATCTTAACACGTATCGGCGTGTAAATATTTTCCTTCGATTTATTTTTTAAACGAATTGAGATCTTAGCTTCACTTGTTGCAGCATTAAAATTTGTCTGGTCTGTAATCAAATCTATTTTGTCGGTAATTACTGATGTAGCTATATGGGAAATATTTGTTTTGTTTCCGAGAAGTAATTCGCTTTTTTCGACTACTTTTATTTTCCTTGTATAAATTTGGTAAGTTCCGGTCCGGCTGTCTGCCCATGCAGGGTGAAAGTATCCGTCGGCATCGGCAGTTAAGCCCATATAATCACCACCCTGCGGCCACCGGCTCATTGGAGAAATCATTCCCATAAATAATGTATCGGTCGAACGAAAAGAATTTGCAAATACCTGGTAATTTAAGTTACCGCTTCCTAATGGTTTCGATTCTTCACCGGAAATTTTTATCGGCGATAAGAACGATGCACCGCCGTCAACCGAAGCAATAAAGTACTGGTTGTATCCTCTTACGCTAACGACATCCCTGGTATCGTACCATGTTATTCCAACAACGCCTTGATTGTTTACAAATATCATCTGCTGGTACTGTATGGATGCATCAGGAGCATTATTATCAATTAATTTGGGTTCACTCCAGCTTTCACCGCGATCAGAAGTGTATGTAAAAAATATCCTACAGTTGCCGGTTCGTTCATCTCCAAATACCATGTAAATTCTGTCTCTATACTTGCCCGGTTTGTTATCGACAGCAAAGACAGGCATGGTGTTTAATTGCGGATTAATATTCTTCGAAATTTGCGTGTTAATCTTTTGGGGTTCGGTAAATGTTCTGCCCCCATCATTCGAAAGTACGAACCAGGTTGAACTATTCGGATTCTGTTCGCGCTTTGGCGGAATATATTCGAAATCCGGGAAAGGGATAAATAATGTTCCGTCTGACAACACCAAAAGGTTTGTTACATTTATCCCGATTTCGCCTTTACCGCTTGCAAACTCTACCGGTCCTTCAAATGTTACGCCTTCATCTTCTGAAATAAACAAGCCGAGTTTATAATCTAATTTCGGTCCCATTATTTCACTATAAAGAACGCCTATATAAATATTACCAGCAAATTTACTTTCTGTATGATCAACGACAAGCTGCGGGTGATCGTATGACGCGCCAAGCGATTTACCAACGCTCCATGACTTTCCGCCGTCTTCCGAAGTGTAAAAGAACAAGCCTGTGCCCGGTCTTCCGTCACTGCGGGTTACCGAAGAGAGCGCTGCAAAATACGCTTTCCCATTTTTACCGAAATATACCTGCGGATCCGCTCCGCCGTTTTCCATTTGTTCGGTAAAGGATGCTTCGCTCCACGTATTACCGTCGTCTAATGTTGCGTAAGTTTTACAGGCAAATCCACCGGAAGGTTTTGCCGATGTAATTGCGCCTACTAAAAAGTTTCCTTGGTCGGCCGGGTTTGCAGCAATCATTAGTTCCATGTGAGCCATATTACCGTCTTTACTTGCAATGAATTCCGGCTCCAGCAAATATGTGTAACCGTTAGTTTGCGCCGATATCGAAAACGAGACGACCAGCATAAACACTAATAAAAATTTCATCTTAAACTCCTGAGTGTAGTTAACCGGGTATTGAATTAAAAGATGCCATCCCGTCAATCACTCTTAAAACGGGATGGCCATTCGCTTAGGAGGAGTCCTATATCTGGATAGCTATTCTATTCCAAACTAAATCTTGTTCCAACCAACCAGCTTCTTCCGTATGAAACAGATGTATTATTTCGTTCAAAATCATAAGAATCGGATATATTTTTAATTTGTATAAAGAAATCAACGTATTCGTTAATTTTATATTCAAATGCTAAATTGGCTTTGAACACCGGGTCCATTTCTATAATCAAATCGCCCGGCGGCAAGGGTGGCAAACCACCGTAGCGTATGCCCAATTCGTACTGAACATCTCGTGCTTTCCAGTTGCCAAAATATGTAAATTCAACGGATACCGAACCGCCTAATCCGAAATTGAACAGGGGATCGAATCTGTATCCAGCGTTCAGACCTGCAACTGTGTTCGGTACTTCAAGTAAATCATCCCCTTCTTCTTCTCTACCAAGATAACCTTCGTGCAGCTTTTCAATTTTGCTCGAAAGCGAAGAAAAGGTGGTTTTTAATTCGAACCTGTTAAATGTAAAACCGGCGGCAAATTCAATGCCCTTATTCTTTATTTCGCCTACATTAACATGTTTTAAAACAGGGGCTATGCCGGGACCAGGCTGAACCAAAAATATTCTATTAATCAAATCTTTTGCGGTCTGGTCGTAGTAAGTTAATTCAAATGATAAGTTTCCGCCGAGCAAATATAAATCGGCGCCAAAGTCTATGCCCTCTTGTGCTTCAGGGCCGATATCAGGATTAGGGGCAACTGAAAAACCGCCAAGGTCTACTCCGAATTTCATATCTCTCGTTGCAGGATTAATTCCTTTCCCATAAGATATTCTGGGTTTTATAATTATATCTGCAATATCGAAATTAGCCGCTAAGCCCAGTTTCGGAAGAAACGCTGTTCCGAAATCATCCCCGAAAAAGTCATGATCTTCAACTCTAAATCCAAGCGTAAGAAATACTTTATCCCACATCTCCGGTTTCCATTGAGCAAAGTAGCCGTAGTTTTCGTATTCATCACGTAAAACGTTGATGGGTCCGGGTGAAACGTTGAATCCGAAAAGAATATTTGTTCTGCCGAAATATCCGCTCTCCCTCTCTTTACCGTACTCGCCGCCAAATGTAAACACAGATTTAAAGTCGCCTTTCTGCGGGTAAAAAATCGATGAATAATATTTTATTGTAAATCCTTCTACATTAGCGGAGTTGTTCTGAATAAGCGTATCAACGGGATTAAGAAACCGGGGCTCTGTGTTATAGTAATTAGTTTCATTTCGGTCGTATCCAACTACAAGATTATGGCTGAACCAATTTGTCGGCACATAGCTTACGTTAAATCCGATAGTATTCTGGCTTAAACGCCATTCCTCGTTGCGCGGCGCTAAGTAAGGCGCGTAACCCAGGTCTCTTAAAATAGGATTAGTAAACCAATCAAAACTTTTTTGCGCATAACGCAAAGTAAAGTCAACAGTTACGGGCCCTGAAACTGTTCTAACGCCGCCGTAAAAAGAATAATTTTGATTTTCGTAATCGGGAACGTACTCGCCAACTTTTCGATATGAACCGCCGATATTATAGGAGAACTCTGTTATACCTGCCGAATATTCTGCGTTGTATTCCTGCTGCATTGCAGTTTTATCAACCCACTTTGATTCAATTGGACCCCCGGCAACCGACAATGAGAATCTGGATTTACCGGTACCCTTTTTGGTAAATATCTGAATTATCCCTCCACCGGCGTCCGAGCCGTACATTGTCGACGCTCCGGGTCCGCGAGTAACTTCAATTCTTTCAATATTGTTCTTATCGATAGTGGAAATTATAAGAGGATCCGAAACCTCGATGCCGTCGATATAGGTTTTTACCGAATTAAAAAAGAATGAATTTCCGCCTCTCAATGACAATACTGTAAAATAATCTGTAGGTCCTAGTTCAAAAGAAGCCGCGCCGGGCACTGTTCCTCTAAATATTTCGTCAACTCTTCTTAAAGGCGAATTTTCTAAATCTGTTTCTCTTATAACGGCAACAGGAATTTCCAACTTCCTTCTTTCGGTCTCTACTAATGAACCGGTTACAACCACTTCATTAATTTGAACTGCGGCAGGCAACAATTCAACATCAAGTAAAAGCGTTTTGTTTTCTTCGATTGTTATTTCTGTTTCGTAATTTCTATATCCTACAAATCGCACTAATACCGTGTAATTACCTTCCGGTATATTTTCGAGCTCGTAGTCTCCCGCTTCATTTGTAGTAGTTCCGAATTCAGTATCCAGCAACAATATGTTTGCGCCAATCAAGCCGCTATTTATATCTCTGCCTAATACCTTGCCTTTCAATTTCCCGACCGGCGCGGGCGGCAAAATGCTTTCATCATCTAGCGCCCTTTTCTTTTTAACTACAATCTGGCTGTTAATTCGTTTGAAGCTGATGTTAAATCGAGAAGCGAATTGTTCCAGTACATTGGAAAGCGGTTGGTTAATTAAATATACCGACACTTTTTCTTTTACCGGAATTTCTTCTTTAATGTAAAAAAATTTTAGGTCGGTTAAGTCTTCTATTTTTTGAAATGCTTTTTCCAAAGTAACTTCTTGAAGCTGAAGACTAATCATGGTTTTAGTAATAAAATCATCTCCTTTTACCTCGCTCGCTATTAAAGAATCGCTGGAGACTGATTGCAACATAAGAACCGTGACAAAGTAAAATGAAGCCATTCCGACTATCCTTAGTAGATTTTTTTTCATAATTTTTACCTGTTCTTGTTTAACAATTCCCTTCAAGACAAATTTGTTGAAGGGGTTAATTGTTTTACTTACTCAGCCGCAGCAATCTTGCACATTGTTGCGGCTTTTGTTACAAAGACTTGCTGGGTATGTTTTTCCTCCGGCTAGTTTTAAGTTATTTGTTTATACCCCCGTTAAGCTATTAAACATCTCTAATAGAATATTACTTTCTTAAGCTCTCCTTTCTCTGTTATTGTTTTATAATTTAGACCGGTGGCAAATTTTATAACTTCAACTACAGCCCAAAACGATTCGTTGTTAAGGTTAGCTTTAATCTTTTGCTTTTTATAAGATTCATCCGAAAGTTCAAACTCAACGCCGAATGCCCTGTGTAAATCAACAAATACATTTTCCAACGGGATGTTGTTAAAAATTAGTATGTTGTCCTTCCAACCCGTAACTTCAAGCGCGTCAAAAGCTTTAATTACTTTTTCGTTATTCTCTTTGTTATATAAAAATTGTTGCGCAGGTTTGAGCAGGACTTTATCGTCAGGCATGTCGGCCGAAATTGAAACGGCGCCTTCAACAAGCGAAACCGAAATATCCCGCTCGTCTTTGAATGCGCTGATATTAAATTTTGTTCCAAGCACAGTGGTTTTAATACCATTGGTGTGCACAACAAACGGTCTTTCTGTTTTATGCACGACTTCGAAATATGCTTCGCCGTTTAAATGAACTTCACGCGATTTTTCTCCAAACTTAGTTGGGTAACGAAGCGAGCTTTCCGCGTTCAAAGTTATTTTTGTGCCGTCGAAAAGAGTTAGGATAGACTTTTGGCCCGGGACAGTCTGCTTTTCGTTCCATGTAATAACAGGCGCTTTGGAATCGAAGATACCAAGTTGATAAAGCATAAAAGCCGAGAGAAGTGTAATAAATGCAATTGATGCAGCAGCCCTTATCCAATTGTAGCGGTAACGATTTTTAGCAAAGCCGGGGTTGTGGGACTGCCACTTAAATTCCGGTTCGTATTTCACTATTTTGCTTTTTAATATGCTTAAACCTTCTTCAACATTGAATTGATTGTCGCCGGAATCATAATTGATTTTCTCCCAGTTCTTTTTGATAAGTTTATACTTTCTATAATACTCTTCGTTCTCAAGAAGTTTACTTAGCTGATCTTTTTCGTTAGTGCCGGCTTTGTTAGAGAGTTGTTTAGTAGCGAGTTCGTAAAATTGTTGATCTTTCATTTCTACTCAAAAAAATGGTCATTCATAAATAAGACAAAAAATTAAGTCTCTACCTACTACTCTTATAAAAAAATATTTTAATAAATCTTACCGGCAGGTCATCACAATGATCAATTTTGATAACTTCATTAAGCAGCAGAGATTTTAATTTACTTTGCAGGCTTCAAGACACTATACAGAACACAAAAAGTTCGCTGATTTTCATTTCACTTGTTTATCGAAAATAGATAAACCGATTTCAGTAATTAATAAAAAGTCCTTTGTATCTTAGAGTATCGGCAGCTATTAGCTTTAACGCGAGTCAGCTAATTTCTGTTAGTTTGAAAGATATGAATCAGTAATAAAAGATTAATTCTGGCTTGCTGTTCGGAAATGTATTTAACAGCTTTTACCATTTGGTTCTGCACTGTATGAATCGAAATCGAAAGAACCTCTGCAATTTCCGCGTAGCTTAATCCGTCTATCCTGTTCATTCTAAAAATTTGCTGTCTTTTTTCAGGAAGTTCCCTTAAGATCTTTTCGATTTTATCGCTCAACTCGTCATACAAAAGAAAATCATCGGCGCTTAATGAAGCGCTTGTATTTTCTTTATCAGCAACTTCAAGCTGATCTAAATTTTGTTTATTCTTTTTCAGATAGTTGACAGACTGGTTTTTAACGGCTGTGTAAAGATAAGCTCTAAAGCTAGACCTAATTTTAATTCGACCCCTTTTAAGCCAGATATTAAGGAAAACATCGGCAACAGCCTCCTGTGAAAGCTCGCGGTCGTTCAGAATACTATTCGAAAAATCGCAAAGTCCCCGATAGTATTTTCTAAACAAAACCTCTAGAGATCTTGAATTGTTTTGCTTAATACTTTCGAGTAATTCTATATCAGGCTTGTTAACCGGGTTGTTCATTCATAAAAGAGTTAGTTAAAAAGTTTGATCCGCAAAGTAATTCAATAAAGAATCAGAAACAAAAAAGCTTAAACAATTTGTCCATTAGCTTAGATTCATACTATTATTGAATAGATAAATAAATGCAACCCGTGCCACAAATAATTTCGACCGGTCCCAAATGCAAATAAAACTAACCGAAACAAGCCTGCAAAGCATAAGCGCATTGATTGATTATCAAATAACTTTAGCAGATCTGAAGCGTAAGACTATGATGGAGATATAGCTGAGTTTAGAGATTCCAGCTTTTCGAAAGATGGAATCTCTCTTTGGGCTTTAACCACATTTGCTTTGTAAAGAAAATTGGATTTTGTTTACATAGCAACTTATTCAGTAGATTTATGATTAATTTAATTAATAAGATTAAATGGCGAGGCTTAAGCTAAGTAGTATTTCTACTTTCAAAGGAAATGTTTGAGAATCTTTTTTGGATGATGAACAAAAATAATATAATAGGGTGTAAACGATGAAATCCGAAATAATTAAATCGCTCTCAAATAATTTTGAAGACCATTCGCAGACAACCGAAAACGGAATTGAGTTTTGGTTTGCCCGCGATCTGCAGCATTTGCTCGGTTATGCCGAATGGCGAAACTTTAACCAAGTAATTATTAAATCAAAAATTACATGTGAAAGCAGCGAAAACAGGGTGTTAGATCATTTTGTTGACGTCAACAAAACGATAGACATGCCGAAAGGTGCAAGCAAGGAAATCGCCGACATGATGCTCACAAGATACGCATGCTATTTAATTGCTCAAAACGGCGATCCAAGAAAAGAACAAATTGCATTTGCTCAGAACTACTTTGCTTTACAGACAAGAAAGCTTGAACTTGTTGAAAAACGAATAAACGAATGGGAACGATTACAAGCCAGGCAAAAGTTATCCTTGTCGGAAAAAGAACTCTCGGAATTAATTTATGAGAGAACCGGAAACGACAGAGATTTCGGAACAATAAGAAGTAAAGGTGACAGAGCGCTATTCGGTAAAACTACTCGGGAAATGAAGGATAAACTTGGAGTACCGAAAGTAAGGGCGCTTGCGGATTTTTTACCCACAATTACAATAAAAGCAAAAGATTTTGCAACTGAAATTACCGTCTTCAATACCAAAGAAAAAGATTTAACAAACGAAAGACAAATTTCAGCAGAGCACATAACTAACAATTGCGGGGTTAGGGATATACTACTCAAAAGAGGAATAAAGCCTGAGGAACTACCGGCGGAAGAAGATATCAAAAAACTAGAACGACGAGTGAAATCAGCTTCGAAAAAACTTGGGAAAGATCCTGATAAATTAGATTAGAACAATGAAAGCAAATATTCAACATTCTACAATCCCAATCAAAAAAGCAAACGGCGAACTAGAGCCGTTCGACGTTAACAAACTTGAACGCTCATTGATGAACGCCGGCGCTAAAGAAGCAACTGTTGCGCAAATTGTTGAAGACATTCAATCGTGGATTTATCCCGGCGTTACGACAAAGAAATTATATCATCGCGCTTTCTCCTTGTTGCGCAAGGAAAAGTCTGCTTCGCATTTACGCTATAATTTAAAACGCGCAATGCTTCAGCTTGGACCAACGGGATTTCCGTTCGAATTGCTCATCGGCGAGCTATTCAAGCAAGAGGGTTTCGATGTTGAAGTCGGCGTAACCATGGAAGGCAGATGCGTAACACATGAAATGGATGTTGTAGCGACTAACAAAAACTCAATGCATCTTGTTGAGTGTAAGTATCACAAAGACCAGGGGAATCATGTAAGCGTTCAGGTGCCTTTGTATGTTCATTCGCGTGTGGATGACATTATAATCACACAACGCAAATTGAAGAAGTATAAAGACGTTACTTTCTCCGGGTGGGTTATTACGAACACAAGCTTCTCATCCGATTCAATAAATTACAGTAAATGCAGCAATGTAAACTTGCTTGGCTGGGATTATCCATTAGGAGGCGGACTGAAAGAGTTAATCGAAAAGTTTAATCTGTACCCGATTACTGTTCTTCAGAAAATTACTATGAAAGAAAAGAAGCAATTAATTGAACAGGGAATAGTTACATGCACCGAACTCAGAGAGCAGAAAAATATTCTGAATTCATTGAATTTCACTTCCGCAAAGATTAATGTTGTAAGAAAAGAGCTGGATCGAATTTTGGGATAAAAAATAATTTTGGTTATGAGACTATACAGAATTATTTTCCCGGTAGACGACATTGAAAAAGCTACCAAGTTCTATTCAAATATATTTGGGATTGAGGGTGTACGTGTTTCACCGGGAAGACACTACTTCAATCTCGACGGAACAATTTTAGCTTGTTATGATCCCGTTGCTGACGGCGACGAAATTAATTCAAAATGGTCTTTCCACGAAAACCAGTATATCTACATTTCCGTTGCAAATCTTGAAGAGGTTTTCGAAAAGATAAAAAACGCGGAATGCAAGTATGTGGATGAACAAATAAGTCTAATGCCATTGGGCGAAAGGCTATTTTATGCAAATGATCCTTTCGGCAATCCTATTTGTTTTGTAGATGAAGCTACTGTGTTCATAGGGGAATAAACCGCTTCTCTTAAGTAACATAGAAGCATGCCATAGTGCAGTTTAAAAATTCGAATGCAAAGGAAAGCGATGAAAAGGAAAAAAGATATATCTTGCAACGTGTTAATACTTAATCTGAATACCGGGGACATTAATAAATTTTTGGATCTCATAAATTTATTCGAAGATGTATTTGAAATGGAAAACTTCTCTAAACCGAAATCGAAACATCTACAGAAGCTATTAACGAAAGTAAATTTTTTCGTATTTGTTGCAACTCAGGAAAACAAATAATTGGCGGTGTAGACAACTACACTATTGATTCTTATCGTTCAACCTATCCTACTAAATTGAATAGGTTGTTCACTTTTTCTATACCCTACACCCTAAGCAAAAAACAACGATTGATATCGTTGTGAAAAATATTTAAAATTGTATGGACATTGTACATATGTTTCATTATAATTCAATATGCGTTTCGATTGGGATAAAAGTAAAAACGAAGCTAATATTAAAAAGCATGGTATCTCCTTCGAAGAAGCAAAAGAAATATTTTTCGATCCTCTTCATATTTCTATACTTGATGAACGATTTAACTATTTTGAAGAAAGGTGGATTACAATTGGAGAAAGTAAAAAAAATAAATTAATTGTTACAGCAAATTTAACATTTGATGAGAATGGAGGTGAAGTCATAAGAATAATTAGCGCGAGAGAAGCTACTGCAAAAGAAAGGAAACAATATGAAAGCTACGAATAAAGAAAATTTTGAATTAGCAAAAGAATATGATTTTTCTAAAGGTATCAGAGGTAGATTTTATAAACCTCGAAAAAAAACTACTACGATTCGTTTAGATGATGATATTATTCTATACTTCAAAAAATTGGCTAGTGAACAGAAAATCGGTTATCAAACTTTATTAAACGCCGCCTTACGTAATTATATTCATCGTCATTAATGAAATTTGCTATAAATAATATGTGAGAGGAATAAAATGAACCTCTTGATTTCTTATTAATTTTCAATTAACTACAAAACCGCTTTTCCAATTCTCGTCTAATTTTATAATCTCTTAAATAATACCACAAGTACAATTTCTTGAAAAACTTTTACATGATACTTAATGAACAGCTCTAAACCTCTCCTGAAACAAAAAAAAGCATACATATCATCTTGCATAACCATTGAGGAAACACAACGCAATTATTGATCGCACTTATCTTCCGCCTTCCAGCCGGAAGTGATGAAGATTATATCTTTGAACACCAGCCCATTGTCTTTTTGCAAAATGGAGAGAGGCAAACTCAAGTGCTTTGGGATACCATGCAATTTCTTTTGTGTTATCGGCGTCTTTTACATTTATTTCCGCAGTGCCGAATCCCAATCTATGCTTTCCGAATGAACCTATGGCGCCATCTGGTTGTTGAGTGCTCGGGTTTACCG
>JANQLA010000029.1 GCA_028280855.1 Melioribacteraceae bacterium | reverse complement strand
TGTGCCGGAATTCCAGGTAGTATTTGTTGCTATGTTGTTGGTTACTGTTTCGTAGGAGTAAATTTGAGAGTAAAATAAAAGAGCAAGTAGAAAAAATCTGGTTAAAGCCATTATTGTACCTCTTAAAAAATCTATGCGATATTATTCGTAATAAAAGAGGATGGCTATATAAATACAACCCATCGGCGTCCGAAAACCTTTTCCTGTACAATTCAGACGTTTGATCTGAATTCGGTAGGTGTTTTGCCTGTAATTTCTTTAAATGCCAGGTTGAATGATGAACGGGAATAAAATCCAACGCGGGCGGGGATGTCGGATATTTTTAATTCATGATTTATCAATAATTCGCAAGCTTTTTCTATTCTATATTCGTTTACAAACGAAGAAAAATTTTTTCCGAAGTTTTCGTTAACAATAATTGAAAGCTCTTTCTCAGGTATATGAAGCCTTTTAGCAAAATTTTTTATTTGGAGATTAGGATTTTGGTATAATTTTTCGTCGACAATGATGCTTTTTATTTTATCTACTATTTCGCCTTGTAAATGCGAATCTAATTTGGATTTTATTTTTCTGAAATTTTCGTCGGATGATTTTTTTTCAAAAACACTTCTTAATCTAAGTTCCAGTAAAATTTCATCGTGCTTACTTCCAACTATTCCAAAGAGTAAAATTGCCGCATCGGATAGAATAGCATCAATAAAAAGAATATTATCGCTAAGAACAAATGCGGAAATAAATAAAAATTCGTAAGCAAACGAACCGATTATAATATACATTATCCATCGGGAGGCGAAAGAGTATTCCCGATCATTCTTTAATTTCTTAAAAACATTTATAAACCTGTTAACGAAGTAAAAAAACTGCATGTAATAAACGCCGTATATCCCGAACACATATACATCGTAGACTGGCGGCAAATTATAAGTGAACGCATAAAACGAAGTAACGAAAAAACGAAAACTCCCCTCATCAATTATAATGTATACCAACAAGATCGAAAGCAGCACAAACCATGGAAGGGTGAAATCCCATGGATTAATTATAATTTTTGATCCTTGAGTAACAAAAGAATTTATATAGCTATTAACAATCGGATACAATGTAAATACGGCGGGTAAAGCAATCAGAAATAAAAATGAGGACAGGGGAAATTCATTAATAATTACCAGTATGTTCAGAGATACAAGCAAAACCGCGATTGCCATTCCGGCAACCAGTATGTACTTCGCCCGGTTCGACCTGTTTTTCGATATTAAGAAAAGCAGTAAAAAAGCAACGGCCAGTGTTAACCCGATTATATCAGCAATTAAGGTTACATTCAAACCAGTTTGAGTTGTTTGTTACCGATGCGGGAAAATAATCAAAAGGGCATTTTCATCAAAGCCGATTATTAGGTGTGAGCTGTTAACCCTTTGTCCAGCAAATTACCAAACGCATTTCCCATGAAACCATAAACCGGCAACTGCGGAAGAACTTAGCCATTTTACTAAAAGAAGCCTTTGAATAACCCCAAAAGGAGGGTGAAGACTCACAAAAACGGCTGTAAACAACTATCTTTTACAATTTCGAATTTTTAAACTAGGTATTACGCGTTTATATATGTACATTTCGTGCGGAACGACAGTAGTTTAAGATTTTAAGCAGTTAAGAAGTAATTCTCACTTATCTTTCTTTTTTAAGCCCTGTCAAAATTTATTTTCAAATTATTTTTAGGAGTATCTGTATTATGGCAGAGCGACGAACAGGAACCGTTAAATGGTTCAACAGCACAAAAGGTTTTGGTTTCATCTCGCAAGAAGGTGGCGATGATGTTTTTGTTCATTTTCAATCAATTGTAGGTGATGGATACAAAACACTTGAAGAAGGTGAAAAAGTAGAATTTACTTTGGCTCAAGGA
This sequence comes from Melioribacteraceae bacterium, assembly GCA_028280855.1. GTDB lineage: Bacteria > Bacteroidota > Ignavibacteria > Ignavibacteriales > Melioribacteraceae > PGYT01. Next base: position 11,620 of record JANQLA010000029.1, on the reverse strand, counting down.
CCAAAAGGACCGCAAGCTAACGACGTAAGCACTATATAAATTTATTACGCTTTCTTAAAGGCTTCCACTAAGCGGAAGCCTTTTTAGTTTTAAAGGTTATCAGTTAATCTTAGCCGTAGACCGGCTGAATTGTTTTAATATCTCGCGGCGCTTACCCGGCTTCATTTGCTTTTGTTGCGATCTTTAAAAATACTTCGTGTAAGTCGGTTCCTTCTCCGCCTAAAGGATCAATTGCCTGTATCAATTTTGTTCGTAAAGCATACAACCTGCTTTTGGATTTTTTATCATTTTCCTTTACGAACTTTATCTTCATTAATTTTTCCCGGCTATCCTGTTTCGGGTTAAACTTTCCGTTTAATTCGCTGCACTGGTTGCACACCCCTTTTTTACTAATCAGCCTGCATTGATCATCGAATATTTCCATCATCTTGTTTCGTCCTTCGTATAAGAGATGCTTAATTGTTCCGGCGCTTTTCTCCATTATCTTTGCCACTTCAGCAACTTTAAAAAGAAAAACATCTTTAAGAATCAATGCTACCTGTTCTTCTATACTTAACATTTTTGTTGTACACGTAAAACAATAATCAATGTGTTCTTTAATTTCATATGTACCTTTCGGCGCGTATTGGTTCGCATAATCAAGCGCCTTAAGATAATCGGTTTCCCTGTGTGCAAGCTTACGCGATCGCTGCATCGTATCTTCGTACCATTTCTTGCGGTGTTTTAATTCCTTTAAGCAGAGATTGGTTGCTATCGTGAATATCCATGTTTTTAACGACGCTTCGCCGCGGAATGATTTTATATTTTGGAAAGCATTTATAAAAACTTCCTGTGTGTAATCTTCGGTATCGTCACGGTTGGCGGTAATCCGGAATAAATACGCTTTTAGTTTCGGGCGTAATTCGGTAAAGAGTTTATTGAATGACTCTATATTCCCTGATTTTGATTCTTCGAGCAGCTTGTTTGAATCCATCTTAAAATTCCGTCTGCTTTTAAAAAAGATAAAACTACGAGCCCAGCCATGTAAGAACCGCAATAGGAATAAATAAAGTCCATTGAAACATTTTTTTCAACGGGTTTGAAATCCCGGACATTAATGCCAGCGCTATCTGCCATGTTGCAAAAGCGGCGTAATTGATTGCAATAAACTTCAGCAGCAATGATGTGTCTTCATGCCGGAATACTCCAAAACCGGCAAGCAGTAATGCCAAGGCCGAGAATATTAAATAAGCCGAAATATAATGAAAGACACAATGCATAACCTTTTTGGGCACGGGCTCAAATTGCGAATTCAACATAGGTTTAAGATATTCTTTGCCGCCGACCGCAAAGTGCCCGGTTACCATCATAAGGTTTACCAACCCTGCCGCTACCAAGTACCAATTCATGAGTATCTCCGCAATTTTATATTTTACTTTTTTTAACACCCTGCCGATTATTGAAAATTATCGAACATTACCTTTTATATCAGCCAGGTCTTATAGATATAATTTAGTAAAACGCCTGTAATTATATGCATGGTTAAATTGTCATTTCTACAGGACTATTAAAATATAGCCCACGCCGAAGCCACCAGCTGCATATTCTCAGCACTGGGCGGAGCTTCCGGTTGACTGTCTTTCAGTTCTGCCCTGAATTTTTTAAACGATTCAAGCTCGCTTAGAATTGACGCGGTTTCTTTGTCGGGATACATTGCCAGGTGGACAAATGTTTTTCCGTCATCAAGTATAAAAGAACTGTACTTTATCCCGGGATTATTCATTACGCGCAGGTCGGTCATAACCTGTTCAATATTTCTTTTATTTGTTTCAACGTAATCTTCCCGCACCGTGTATTGCACTTTTACTGCTTCCATTGTAACGCCTTTATTTATTGTGTGTCGAACTATTTTATTTGTTCCGTATTTACTTAGAGTAATAACGATCAGAAAACGGCCGGGGAAAATTTGAAGCTATGCTGCGCAACAGGGAACGTTTCGTAGTCCTTTAGCATTTTGTATTGATAAATTATTTTTTCACTAAGTTTTTTTCTTTCCTTTATTTCATTTACGCCCCGTGCTTTAGAAAAGTAATGCTTACAATACCCGACTTAATAGTGTAGAGTATGCCGGGATTGTTAATTATCCTTTGCATTTTTGAGTCCTGGGGGGCAAAGTTTTGCTTTTTACTTTTGTCCTCTTTCCTTAACTTACATATGGAAAAAAGTGAGGAGCCATTCGTCAAAGGGAAAAAACAGCAACGCGACGAATACACATATAATTACAAACCACTTCGATTATCCGTCGAATAACGACGCGTTTCAATTGCGGTTTTTGCTGTGCCGGTGTTTTCACAAGTTTAGAGGATTTAATAGGTCTGTTATACAAAAATAGTTTGTGCCGAAATATTGGTTTGTTATGAGAACAATTTTTCGGGATAACAACCCTACTCAATTCTTTTATCGTCGGGTTAATATATAGATATTTTGTTTTAACGCTTCGCAAACTTCATAAAACTGGAGAGGAGGGCACATAATGAAAAGGTTATGCTCATTGGTTTTTTTGATATACGCAGTATGTTTTGCATCCCGGATACTTATAGCACAGACTTTAACTATCTCCAAAACCTTTGAGAGAGCTGCAATGCCCGGAGAAACAATCAATCTTGAGTTTACTATTACTAATAATGATAGAAATTTTCCCGCTACAGACATTTCATTTAGGGATAATCTGGACTACTGTTTATCGGGCTTGAGACCAGAATATCCGGCGCCTATCTACCCTTGTGGTCTGGGCTCAGAATTGACATTTTTTAACGGGGAGATAGAATTAAGTGGAGGTACACTTGGGCCTTATTCCATTTGTAGTTTCTTGGTAGAAGTAGTTATTCCGGGAAGTGCTCCTGATGGTAAGTATTGGAATTCAACAAATCTTATTACAGCAACAATTGGAGGAGCCTTTTCGGTTGGTAATTCTGCGTTTGATCAACTTGAGGTTGATTCTAATTTACCGGTAGAGTTAACTTCGTTTACTGCTGAGTTTGATGCTGAGAACAACATTCTTCTCCAATGGGAAACTGCAACCGAAATAAATAATTATGGTTTTGCAATAGAGAGGCGGGAAACAGGAAACAGTACTCAGAATACAGGTTGGGAGGATATTGGATTCGTACATGGACACGGGAACAGCAACTCTCCTAAATACTATGAATTTATAGATGTAAAGCCCTTTGGCGAAGATGCAGACGCAGGCATACTGGAATACAGATTAAAGCAAATTGATACCGACGGGACTTTCAAATATTATGGTTTGCACGCCGAAGTGAATACAAACGGAATAACAAGTTTGGAAGCAGATCCGTTGACTGACGGACTACTAACTGAATTTGCTTTGGAACAGAATTATCCGAATCCGTTTAATCCCGAAACAAATATCAAATTTGATATTCCGAAAGAATCGAATGTAAAGCTGGAAATATTTAATATAGCCGGACAAAAGATACGGACAATAATTAATACTAAATTAAGCCCGGGGACATATCATTATTCATGGACAGGGAGAAAAGATAATGGCAAGCTTGTATCGGCAGGACTATATATTTATAGACTAGTTGCAAATAATTATATTAGTTCGAAAAAATTACTATTATTAAAATAATCTTATATCATAATAGGCTGTAAACATAACCATGTAATTTAACCTGACCGCGAGAACGCGTTGTTCGTTTTGAGTAAATTCGGCAGTGATGTCACGCAGTTAGATAGTTGTTCAGGTTTTAAAGTGCCGGCTGAATGTTTAAATAAATTTTAAGTTATTACTCATAATCTGAATTGCTATTTATGGTGGCAGGTTAATTACGGTCGTTGGAAGCCTGAAGGTTCTAAATCGTGCTTTTAAGCCGAATTGTATGGAGAAAATAATGAATTCAGAACTGGCGAAAGAAAGTCTTAGGAAATTTTCAGAAGTAGTATCTTTTAATTATCCTGCTGTTGGTTGGTATTTTTCATCAGAGGAAATTGAAAATTCATTAATCTTCAGAAAGGATAAATGGGTATGCATGTTTATGTATATCAAGATAGTGATGAACAAAGGAAAAAGAATCCGTTTCTCGGGAGATAATGCTAATGCCTGCACCGGTCCTACCGAATATTTCGGTTTTACTGCACTTGAAGATGACGGCGGCGTATTTATCGCGGAAACGGAACGGTTTAAAAAAGATCTTGAAATTTCAAAAGCATACACCAGGGAGTCGGCTGCGCTTATTCATCCGCCAAAAGACAAATACCTTTACATGGAAAAACTTGAAAATATTGACGATAACAAGGAGATCGAGGTTGTAAATATTTTTCCGGCCGATCTCACCAATCTGACGAAACTTGTAGGCCTGTCGGGCTACGACAGGGTTGCCAATCTGGATAATGTATTGACGCCTTTTGCTTCAGGCTGCCAGGCTGTTTTCACCATTCCTTATCATGAAAAATTTCAAGAAAATCCCAAGAGTATTATCGGGCTTGGTGACCAATTGGTCAGAAACTTTATTCCTGAAGATATGGTGTCGTTTTCAGTGCCTTCAAATCGATTTGTTGAAATGGCTAATAATATTGAGGGTAGTTTTCTTGATAAAAATTTTAAAAACCCAACGGGTTTTTGATATCCGGTTATTTAGTGTAGAAAAGTACGAACAGTAATCATGGAGGCAAATACATATCTCGCATGGAAACTGAAGATCCGGCTTGGGATTATTTACAATCCGCTGAAGGGATTCATACAATAAGAGTGAGAGACTTTCCAACAATTTGCTGCACGTGAGCGCCGAAAGCCGCGCCCCGTTTTAGCAATACGTTAACTGAGATAAGAACCTACGAGTATATATGACAAAGTGGGTCACACCTACGATTCATTAAGAAGCGATATTGGGATTAAAGACATCCTGGATCAGGTAAACGTATTTCAAAGAAAAATAAATGTGCTTGATCTTGGATGCGGAACCGGTCATCCCATTGCAAAAGCTGTATCACCCCTGGTCAAGAGATATTGCGGAATTGATAATAGTCAGCCCAAGGTGGATGCATATTTAGATAATGTTCCAAATGCTGAGTGCCTGCTACTGGACATTTCCAATATCAGACAGATTTCAGGAAGATGGGATTTAATCTTCAGTTGGGGTTCACTCTGTCATTTGCCTATTAAATTGCAGAAACAGACGATGGTAGGTGCGGCTAATTTATTGTCGTTTGAAGGTCGATTTTTGTTTACCGGTGGAAAGGAAGCCGGTAAGCGTACCGGAACTGTAGGCGAATACACAGTTCATCAATACAGTATGGGTGAACCTGCATACACGAAATTCCTCGCCGAACAAGGTATGAAATTGATCAATGCAAGTTATAGTGAAGGGAATAATTACGTTTACATATTCATGAAAATCGCTTAACAAACACATACACCCGGCCATCCCGCCGCTCGTTAAGTGTCAAAAAGCTATTGCCAGAACGTATACCATACAAAGAAGCGATTCAAATAAAAGACGAAACTCTCTCAGCCGTCAAGAACCATTGAAGTTGTCTCAAAAATCTCGTGTCTGTCATTCTGGTGAGCCCCGCTGTACGGGATAAACTCCACGACGTGAGAATCTTTCAGTTGAGGAACAAAAAGAAGATTTCTCTCACTCACACCGTTCGGTTCGAAATGACAAATAGCACTCTTGAGACATCTCCACCACTTCTTAACGCTTTTACTCAACAAAAAAATTATGTTAAGGGATGTACGCAATTTTTAGTTGCGGCGGTTATAAATTATAACGAACTTATCAAAACCTTTTATGGCGCGGATTTTAATTAAGCAGCCTCGACGGTCAAAGCAAATTAAAATCCCGGAATTACTAAATTGTATTGACTAAGTATACTACTTCGCAAACGAGTTGGAAAAGTATTATAAATGTTCGAGCAACTTATCACAATAATTCTGGACGATAGCAAGTGGTTAACGATATCAATGTGTATCGCATTTGCGGTTGTCGCCGCTTTGCTCTATAGACAATACGGCTCAGATTCTCCTTTCAGATCCCGCATATTAATAGCCATGAACCTCTTCTTCAGTGTTATGATCGGGACGATGGCTTTTGGTCATCAATTAGCAGTGACTACAAAACTCTTATTAGGATCCCTGGAAGGATCTATTGTCGTATTTTACCTTATCGGCATTGCTTTGTCTATGCCTTCCTGGTGGATGATCCTTCATACATTCAAAGTGTTTGTCTCGGGCAATGTTCCCGGTAGAAAGATGCTTGTACTCAATGCCTGGACGGCAATTACTCTCCTTGCGTTTGGACTTCATAACTTTCCCCTTGCAGCACCAGCCTTATTCAACATCGGATACCAATTAAATTCTCATCGGGTCGTGGGTTGGGTGATTGTTGTCATTGCAACTGTTTTTTACCTGGGTTTGTTTGTTGGCTCTTTCATCTTTTTATTGAGCGGTCAAAGCTTTGAACAGTTCCGGGGCATCGATTAATATGCTTCCTAACAATTCATTCTAGTGGATACCTGGGGCTGAAGCATGAATTTCCGGGCCGAGTAAACCTCCCGGCGCCACAAAGCTAGGTCCACCAGCCTGTTCTAATAAAACTTAAGATGAAATGGTACGGGCAATATCTTTTTTAGAGGTTCCAAGAGCTAATAGAGATCTGATAATTAGATCAAGTGATACTGATGGATCTCCCGTTTCTAATTTTGCTACTCTTGACTGGCTGGATTTTATTATTTTAGCTAATTCAACCTGTGTCAATTTACGCTCGGTTCGTACCTTTTTTAGATTTGCACTTAACTTTAATTTTAGTTCAATGTATGAAACTTCTTCGTTGGTCAAGCCAAGAAATTCTTTAGGAGTGCCGATTTTCCAGCCTTTTTCTTCAAGCTTTTTTTGCTTTTCTTTATTCATTGTCATACTCCTTAATTCTCTTTTTGCAAACATCTATTATTTTTTTCGGTGTTTGTTGCGTTTTCTTATTAAATACTTCCAGAATAATTATAGCATCATTATCAGTTCTATATATAATTCGCCAGGTACAATTCTTATCATTAATTCTTAAACTCGTGGCAATTCTTTCCAATGCCTGGCATCGGCCCTGAATGCAGCTCTCTCCCATCTGAAGAATTCTGAAAAGAAATCCACCTTCAATTCTTGCAGAAGAAGAAAAAGGAGGAGTTTTGATTTCTCCATGCAACAAAACAAGAGGTTTATCTTGATTTTTCATTGTTGCAAACATATGTCACATTTGACATATTATCAATATGCAGCGAAAAAGACCGACCCATATTAAAGGTAAAGAGTCACCACAATAAAGCGTGGGACAAGCAAGAGAAAAATAGAATCCCCGCCAGGATTTGTCATTATTTTAAATCCGGTAACATTACTTGTATAATTACTATTTGCGGTTGTCTTTTATTACTTTATTTGAGCTCAGCACCGGAAAGTTAAGAGCTCTACCAAACCAGCCCGCTCTGTGCTTTGGCAGACAGGTTCGTTAAAACTTTGGGGTTGTCTTCGTCCGCTGATAGGTGGGTAATTCCTGGCGGACGAGTGGGAATCCCTTTCTGTAAGTAACCCAAAAAATAGTATGTATTTTTAAAGAGATTAGAACGGTTAACCGTTGCGCGTTGCGCAACATGTGCTTATATTACACAGCATGATAAAATCGATTAAACACAAGGGTTTGGAAAAGTTTTTTAAAACCGGGAATGCTTCAGGTATTCAACAAGCCCATAAAAAGAAATTGAGAATGCGTTTAACCGCTTTACACACGGCCACTGTAATTCAGGATATGGATTTACCGTGTTTTCGGCTTCACCAATTGAAAGGGAAAATGGATGGTTCCTGGTCGATTGATGTCAGCGGTAATTGGCGTCTCACATTCGAGTTTGATGATGGAGATGTATTTTTATTAGACTATAAGGATTATCACTGATGAAAATGTATAACCCTCCGCATCCCGGAGAATTTATAAAAGACGTTTATCTTGATACATTAAAGGTGAGCTATAGACAAGTTGCAGAAAAGCTAAACGTAGCGCCTTCAACTTTTAACCGCATTATAAACGGGCAAAGCAGTATCAGTCCGGAAATGGCATTGCGGCTCTCGAAAACACTTGGACGTTCACCCGAGAGCTGGCTTAATATGCAAAGTAATTATAATCTTTGGCACGCAAAGAAGAAGTTGAATCTTGCAAGAGTGAAAAAACTTGTTCCGAAAAAAACGAAGGGGCAATTCGCCTAAAGTATTTTGCGTTTAAGACAGCAGTAACAAGTTATGAATTTTATTAAGATTTCCCAATGCTGCCAGTCAGTGTCTCAATCCTGATGCCTTGTGGCAAACTTTTGCTTTTTACTTTTATCCTCTTTCCTTAACTTACACATGGAAAAAGGTGAGGCGCCATTCGTCACAGGGAAATAAGCAGAAACGCGATGAATGCACATGTAAGTACAAATCCCTTCGATTTATCCGTCGAATAACGACGCGACACAAAAAACGGTTTACCGTGCGCATTGTACCGGACTTAAGCGCTGTAATTATTAGTATAATAGATAAATAATTTTCACGGTTGTTGGAGCGGCAGATATTGCATATCTAATAACTTTTAATCATAGTTAGGCACAGAATCAATTTTTAATTATAATTAATCTTTGAATCATATGAGTCTAAAAGATTTCTTTAAACAACCATTTCAAGTAATTCTCCTTCTATTGGGATTTGTTTTATTACTCTCAGCAAATTTTAGGATAGACGACATTTTAAAACTTAGCATCAGCCCATTAGAAAACACTAATATTTTTCTTACGATTTTGGGAATTATATTAATTATAGTAGCAATTCTACTTCATTTAAAAGATGCTTCGCTAAACTTGTTGCCTTTATCAACAAATGTTAAAAAGGATGGAAATGAATTTCTTATAGAAAAAGGCAAAGCGGAGATTCGAGTGAAATTTGGTAGATTAGAAACTATAGACACTACTGAAAACGATTGCCTTATAGCGCTCCCAGCAAATGAATATTTCGATGATGATTGTATAAATGATACTCGTAGTGCACTAGGGGCTTTTATGAAACATCATTTTCCTTATAATATTGATGATATACAAAATGTTGTTCGTCAGAAACTGCAGAGTTACGCATCACAAAAATTTGAGAGAGAACCTGGGAATTATTATGATAGTTTTGGAGTGGGTACTTGTGTCTATCTTGAACACCCTCTTTCATCCACAATGCGAATAGGAATGGTATCTGTAACAACTAAACGAGCTGGAGAAGGTCTCAGAGCGGAAGCATCAAATATTTTTTCTTCTATCGAATCATTAAGCGTAGTAATGGCTGATCACCGCTTAAATAAAATCTATATTCCTTTGTTAGGTAGTGGACATGGTGGATTAGAAGCTGAAGTATCATTGTTATGTATGTTAATTGCTTTTTCTGGGATACTTGATAAACACACCGGGCATCATGTGAAGTCAATAAACATTATTATTTTCAAAAAAAACAAAAACTATAAGCCAGTAATTTCCTCAACCCAAGTTCGTAAAGCATTAGCTTTTACAAATAAGTTTTGTTGAATCTTATTAGATTATGAAAATATTTCAAAGAACACATAACCTGCTTTTCCACCCGCCTGCATTTTCAACGTGACATTGTTCTGGTTTTGGGTTTTGGTAAAAAAGTAAGCAGAGCTTGTACATATTGTTCTATTAAATAAAATTGTTAAAAATTATTGGCTGTGGCTTTTTATTCGGCATCGTTGTTCGGGGCGGAAGGGTGAAAAGCGATGCCGTTAGGTTGAATTAACAAACCAAGGATTTAAACATGAAATTTATTGATGATAATTCAAGAAGAAAAAGGAAAAGAGAAATTGTTGAAAGTGATGTGTTAAGTTTTGACACTAACTTTGACCCACTTGAAGAGACAACCATCGTCATGATTGATAGATGTACAAATGCATTTTACATTGAGACTTATATACTTGCTGAGAAATTAATAAGCCTTAGTACTATTGATGTACCTTTGGACCCAATCGAACAAGCTGAATATCGAGCAAACAGGGGAATTGTCGAGGATCATAGTGCTTTTGTTAAAATGAAAGAAGATGCAAAAGACGGGCGGACTTTTTCAAATTTGGTAGCTGAATATAATCTAGAATTTGATGAAGATTTTCCCTTAAAAATTATTGGTGGTCAACACAGATTTATCGCTATCAAAGAAGCTTTTGAAGAAGATGAAATAAATAATTATCACAACGTTAAAGTCTATTTTGCATTAGATAATAACCAAAGGTTAGATGTACAATTAATTTCAAATACAAATATTGCTACTTCAAGTGATTTGCTTGATAGAATGTTTGAAACTCTGAAAGGACCTGAATTAAGAGATTGGTGTCAAAAAGTAGGCTTATTAGAAAAAGACCAAGATTTTGCAGATAAAAAACAAAGAACAAGCCAAATAACAGTTCGCTTAGCACGTTCATTTATTATGAGTTATCTCGATGGTAGGAAATTTAAAAAGAAAAAATATGATAACGTGAACCCAATTCCTATCATTGCAAAGACAGGTGGTCTAGATGAAAAATGGGAACAAATCAGAAATAAAGAAAAGAACCTCTGGACTGATCAAGATTTGATAAAGGCGGGTAGGCAATATGCTAAACTTCATGCAAAACAAAAGGAATATTATGAAAAGAAACGGAAAAAGAACTTAGAATATGCCAACAAAGCTTTAAACTATGCAATATTAGCATCTTGGGCTTATATAGCTGGAGTTTTACAGAATAATCCAACTAGATTAAAAAGACATTATGATCTAGCTATTATAAAAAACATTGATCCATTAAACTCACCGGCTCTCGCTAAAGGAAGACATAAAACTGATCCCGAGAATTATCGTGGTTTAGGAACTAGAACGGATAAAAAAGAAAGAGGTAGGTTATCTGAAGTTTTTTATTTGCAAGCTGAAAAAGGTGGTGGAATTTCAAAGCCAGTCGTTGATTTAGGTGTGAAAAAATATCACGCAAAATTAGCAAATATTGAAGTCATGGAGGCTGAAAAAAAACTGGACTAGAGAATGAAAAATTTTGATGAATTTTCCAATGAAATATTAGAGGAAGCAAAGAGATTCCTTGAAAAAGCAAAAGAAACTGACGATAAAAATAAACCTCCTTATTTACATGCTTCACTACTTCTCTCAATATCAAGCCTAGAAGCATTTGTTAATGGAATTGCTGATGATTTTAAAGATGCCACTTCTATGAATATTTTTGAAAGAGCTTTTTTGACTGAGCGAGAGATAGCATTAAAAAATGGAAAGTTTCAGATAGTAAACGGATTGAAGATGACTCGTTTAATTGAACGAATTGAATTTCTATTTAGGAAATTTAACTACACAAAATTAGACAAAAGAACTGCTTGGTGGCAACACCTTATCCATGGAATAAAGTTAAGAAATAGTCTTGTCCACCCAAAAGAATATTCCAGAATTAGTACAGAAGAAATAGAACGAACTCTAAAAGCAGTATTAACTTGTTTAGATATATTATTTAAAGCTATTTACAAAAAGGGATTGCCAGTTATAAATAAAGGATTAGATTCTAAATTGGATTTTTAGATT
>JANQLA010000027.1 GCA_028280855.1 Melioribacteraceae bacterium | reverse complement strand
TTATCAATTTCACTAATTTTTTCTTTGGAAATCTTACCTCGTATTTTAATCATTCTTTCTTTGTAATCAATAGGTCTTGTTTGCAGGGAATCTGCAATTGATTTTTTTGTTAACCCGTTTTCTTCCTCAGTATCCAATTCAACATTTGTTATTACCCGTGACTTTTTTTCGCTCCATTCGGTTATTGGTGTAACCTGTATTACAGGCAAACGCTTATTATAAATGTTGTTTGTAACAACAATATAGGGACGTATTTTTCCTTTCTCAGCTCCTTTTGCTGGGTCCAGGTTTATATCTATTATCATACCTTTTCTAACTTCTTTCATTCAGGCCATCCATTAATAGCCGTTTTGGTGAATTCTTTCAATTCGTTATGTTCTGCGTACAACTCTGCATATACTTGTGCCGATTCCGTAAGTTTCTGTTTTTCCACTAATTTCCGGAATTCCTCCAGTGCCATTCTCACTAGCGAGCTTTTATCTTTGAATCCCAATTCAGAGTACTTATTGATAAATTTAATTTGATTTTCTTCAAGGCTAATTTTAGTCTGTGTCATGGCTCTTTATTTGTCCCTTAATTAGGTCTTTATTGTAGGGGCTAATTTATGAAAGTCGCGGCTCATTCGCAATTCTCGACGGATTACCAATCTATCGTACGCTGCATGAATTCAACTTTTCGCTTGATTATGTGCATATATTAACTTAAAATTAGTGTACGGATGAGCACTGTTGTTGATGTTAAGGGCACTGAGAAATAACGAAAATGTTTTGCTGGATATGCGGGAATATTCGATTCCCTCACCACCTAAAATTAATTCCGCAATACCAACCATTCACAGGCTGATACCCCGTAAAGGCGGAAAAATTGATTTTGATATTTATGATTTCGACACGCTTTACAGGGACAAGGCTACCAGGCAGCTTATGTGCGAAGGCAATACAATCGGATGTTTCTATATTGAGTCGCCCGGTATGCGTTCGCTCCTTAAACGACTTGATTGTGACACATTCGAAATGCTTACGGCCGCAAGTTCGGTAATAAGACCCGGGGTAGCGGAAAGCGGAATGATGCAGGAATTTATCGAGCGCCACAAAAATCCGGCAAGGCGCAAGTATCTCGTCCCCGAAATGGAAGAGCACCTCGGTGAAACTTACGGGGTTATGATTTACCAGGAAGATGTTATAAAAGTGGCGCATCATATTGCAGGCTTAACTTTGGAAGAAGCCGACTTGCTGCGTCGAGCAATGAGCGGTAAGATGCGTTCTCACGACGCTATGAAACGAATTAAAAAAAGGTTTTTTGCATCGTGCTCAGCAAAGAAACACAGCGAAAAAATAACCGCTGAGCTTTGGCGGCAGATTGAATCATTTGCAGGCTATGCGTTTTGTAAAGCACACAGCGCTTCGTACGCGCAGCTTTCTTTTCAGGTTGCGTATTTAAAAGCCCATTATCCCGCGGAATTTATGGCGAGCGTTCTAAACAACAGGGGGGGCTATTATTCTGCGGCAGTGTACATCCAGGAATGTAGAAGAATGGGGTTAAAAGTTCTGCTTCCAAATGTTAACGAAAGCATTTATGAGTACGACGGCTTTGATCGCACTGTTCTAATGGGTTTTATGGCTCTTAAAGGCTTGTCGCGCAAATCGATAAGCCGGATAATTACCGAACGGAAAAACAACGGCAAATATATGTCGCTTGCCGATTTTATAGTACGCACTAAAATCGGTTACGAAGAAACCAAGCTGCTCATTAAATGCGGAGCTATGGATTGCTTTAAAAAAACACGCACTAGTCTTGCCAGGCTGCTTGATATTTATTTCTGTCACCGCAAATTGCTTGAGGAAAATTATAACGACATGTTTGCCTCCGAAACTTTTGCGCTGGAAGAGGAGGTTGTTGCAACGCGTCAATACAGCCTTGCCGAAATATGTGCTATTGAAGATGAGATTTTCGGCTATATGGTTACGCGTCATCCGCTGCATTTTTTCCGCAAGTATACGGATCACCCGAAAGTTATAAAAGCTATAGACATGCCTAAATACAATGGGCAAAAGGTACGAATGGTTGGCTGGTTTATGGCATCCAAACGTATCAAAACCAAAAAGGGCGATGCAATGAAATTCCTTTCACTTGAAGATCTAACCGGCACATTCGAAGCAGTTGTTTTCCCGCGTGCTTATGCCGAATACGCCGAGCTTACAATGAGCATGGGTCCTTATTTTATACTCGGAACGGTTGATATGGAAAACGGTTGCAACGTGGTGGTCGAAAAACTTGCGGTGTTATCGGGTAAAGAAATAAAGTCTGCTACTCAGAAAGACGGCTCCGGAAAAAAATGGTATGGCTATGTAGAAAAAATTTCGGAAGAGGAATTTTACCTGGTTGAATCACTTGATGCCGAAAGATTGAGACGGGCACACTTATAGAAGCTTTAGGATAATTACCGGAAGGGAGCGAAGCAAAAAATAAGTTACTGTTATACAATTAATTTATCGTAAGGTGATAAAAATAGTCTCGCTATATGTGTGATGGGAAATCCTCCTGTAGTAGAAATCGTTACATATTAATCAACTATTGCGCTATTCGGCAAATCTAAGTTGGCCCTTATTTTGTGTATTCAAAATAAAAAACTTGAGCTATAGAAAATAGTGCAATGACTGGCTGGCATCCCGATGAAGGTGATTACATAAAAAAAAACGCCATGGAAGACAGTAAAAGGCGAAAAAAAGATGAATTAAAAACATTTCTGATTGTATCGGGACTGATAGCTGCAATTGTCATACTTTTGGTTGTAGTATTCGGTCTGCTTTTTTAGTAGTCCCAGTGGTAATAAATTCATCAAATAATGTAAAAATTACCTGTTGCTAAACTTATCTAAAATTTCAAAGTCGCTGGCTTTTGATAGGTAAGGCTACCCCGAACAAAATGTTAAGTGTAAAATGGCGTGAGATGACTTGAGGAATTTGTCGGGGTGATAGGATTTGAACCTACGGCCTCTTCGTCCCGAACGAAGCGCGCTACCGGGCTGCGCCACACCCCGAAAAAGTAAGATATGCAAATATATCACAGATATAATTTCCAAACAAATAATTGCAAATAGCTCTAACTTAGAGTAATTGTAAGCAAGATTTGTCTTTATATATCATACTTTTTAGTTTTATGATTAACTATAGAGTTTTTATAAAGAATTGTGTGAAATTGCATTCATGAATATTTTAGTTGATTATTGAGACAAAAAATCGTAAATAGAGGAAGTGTATTTATAATAACATGTTATGGGCGTTAATTAAATTAAATTATTATAAACAAGAGGGTAACTCATGAGAAAATTATTATCAGTTTTATTAGTTACTGTTCTCTTCGCATCAGCGATTCAGCTTGATGCACAATTGGCAAAAAACAGCTGGTCCTTTGGATTCGGCTTTTCATATCCCAGGATGATGAATCCAAATATTTCGAAGACTGCCGATAACTTTGGAGGATTCCTTTCAATCCAGAGAAATTTTTCCGAGCACATGTCATTAAGACTCAAAGCGCGTTACCTTAGCATCACCGGTGAGGCAAGTACAACTGAAATTGCAACAAGTGTAATAAGCGGTGATTTTGACATGATGTATTACTTTGTACCATGCGAACCTATTTCGCCTTACCTTGTGGTCGGTTTAGGAGGTACTTACTCAATGTATGATGTTACAATACCGGCAAACCTTGATGATCAGCTTGACTATCAGCTCAATTTAGGTTTTGGCGCCGATTGGACACTGGATGAACAGTGGAAATTAACCAGTGAACTTGTTTACCATACATCGAATGAAAAGGAATTTGACGGCTCGGCGGGAGTTTCTACGGGCAGCCTTTTAGGAACTCTTGATGATGCGTATATCACTTTCGATCTCGGTTTCCAATACTTCTTTTCCAAAGGCGCTCCTTCAAAATATTGCCAGATTTACGATGGGTTATCTGCCGATGTAAACGATCCTGTGGACTATGAGAGAATTGAAAATATAGTACAGAAATACATTCCGCGCGAAGTTGTAAAAGAAGTTGTTGTCGAAAAACCTGTGGAAAGGCCATACGATTCAGACAGGAGATGGGTACTTGTTGGCGTTAATTTCGATTTCAACAGCGCCCGACTTAAATCCGAAGCATATCCCGTATTATTCCATGCGGTACAGGTGCTATTGCAAAACCCTGATATGAAAATAGAAATACAGGGGTATACGGATAATATTGGAACTGAAAAAGGCAACCAAAGATTATCTCTCAAGAGAGCAATTTCAGTTAAGAATTATTTAACCGCCCGCGGTGTGGATGCTGGCAGAATGACTACAAAAGGATATGGTGAATCGCGACCGATTGCCGATAATAAAACTGCCCAGGGCAGAGCGATGAACCGCAGGATTGAATTCAAAGTACTAAATTAAAACTTTTCCTAAACAAATTTTTACAAGGCCGGTTTTTACCGGTCTTTTTTTTGAGCGCTTCTTTACTTTCGCTATAAGAAAATGTAATTTTGAAAAACAATTTTTCCTTTAAGTTTATCCGGAGAGATAAGTAAGGAATGAACATAAAAATACGAATAAATAATAGGAACCTCTGCGACTCCGGTCAATGAGGATTTTTTGTATATGAACATAAAAGCTACAATTATTGACAAGGTGGGACTGCTAAGAACCATCACACGCTTGGCTCACGAAATAATAGAACGCAACAAAGGCAGTCAGAATATCGTGCTGATCGGTATGAGAACCCGCGGTGAATTTATAGGCAGGAGAATCTACGAAAAGATTAAAGAAATAGACGGTTCGCAGCCAGACTTCGGAGTTCTTGATGTAACACTATATCGCGATGATTTCAGAACAAGGTTAAAACAACCTGAAGTATCGGTTACCGATATTTCATTCGACATAAATGAAAAAGATGTTGTTCTTATCGACGATGTGCTGTATACCGGTAGAACAGTAAGGGCTGCGCTGGATGCAATAATGGATTTAGGCAGACCGAGTTCGGTTCAGTTTTGCGTTTTAGTTGATCGCGGACATCGCGAAATGCCTATTACTGCCGACTTCGTTGGGAAGAACATCCCTACTTCAATTAACGAAGAAGTTAAAGTGCGGCTGACTGAAATAGACGAAGAAGATGCAATCTATTTAATTGATTCACCAAATAAAAATTCTGAGAACTAAACATGCCTTTATCAAGCAAACATTTACTTGGCCTGCAAGGTGTACCTGCCGAAGATATTCAGCTAATATTAGATACTGCAACAACATTCAGGGAAGTTCTGGACAGACCGATTAAAAAAGTACCAACTCTTCAGGGAAAAACCATAGTAAATTTATTTTTCGAGAACTCCACCAGGACAAGAATATCGTTCGAATTGGCTCAAAAGAGATTATCTGCAGATACTGTTAATTTTACAACCTCAAGCAGTTCAACTAAAAAAGGAGAAACATTCAAAGACACCGTGCGTAATATCGAAGCAATGAAGATAGACATGATAATTGTGCGGCACGAGTCGGCCGGGGTTCCACAGTACCTAACACAAATTTCAGAAGCGAATATTATTAACGCAGGCGACGGCCGCCACGAGCACCCGACCCAGGCTTTGCTGGATATGTACTCAATTAAGGAGAAGACCGGTGATTTGAAAGGGCTCAAAGTCTGCATAGTTGGAGATATAGCTCACAGCCGTGTAGCGCTATCCAATATTTACGGTTTGATTTCTATGGGCGCAAAAGTATCTCTTTGCGGTCCTTCTACCATGATGCCTATGGGAATTGAAAATCTGGGAGTAAAAATTTACCATAATATTGAAAAAGCAATTCACGAAAATGATGTTTTGAACGTGCTTCGTATACAGCTTGAGAGAAAAGCCGGAACAACGATTCCTTCAGTAAGGGAATATCATAATTACTTTGGTATTACCTCGGAACGAATCGAACGGTTTAACAGGGATATTCTTATTCTGCATCCCGGTCCGATCAACAGGGGAGTTGAGTTATCTTCAGAGGTTGCAGATGGACCTTATCAAATAATTTTAGACCAGGTAACAAACGGAGTGGCCATAAGAATGGCAGTTCTTTATTTGCTTGGAACACGACCATAAAAACGGAATTGAAATGGATATATTGTTAAAATCAATGAACTTATTAGACCCCGGAAGCAAAGTTAACGAGGTCGCGGATCTTCATATTAAGAACGGCGTTATTCATAAAATCGGCGATATAGATTCATCTGAGTTTGATGAAGAAAATATTTTTGAATTTAGCGGTAAGTATTGTGTCCCGGGATTGTTTGATATGCACGTGCATTTACGCGAGCCAGGGCGCGAGGATAAAGAAACTGTTGTAACAGGTTGTAACTCCTCTGCTGCCGGAGGATTTACTGGAATTGCCTGTATGCCGAATACAACACCAGCAATCGACTCTGCCGAAGTGGTTAATCTAATATTACAAAAAGCCAAAGATCACCTGGTTGATGTTTACCCGGTTGGTGCCGTTAGTCTTGAGCGTAAGGGAGAAGCTCTTGCCCCTATCGCTGAACTTGTTGAAGCAGGTGCAGTTGCGTTTTCGGATGACGGGGTTGCCGTTAAAACTTCGGCAATTCTCCGCAACGCAATGGAATATGCGGGTATGTACAATGCCCCGATTATTGAACATTGCGAAGATCCGTCTCTTGATGACGGAGCAATGAATGAAAGCTTCGTTTCCACCCAGCTCGGATTGCCCGGCATTCCAACAGTTGCCGAGGATATAATTGTTGCAAGAGATATTTTGATGGCTGAATACACCGGTCAAAGAATACATATTGCGCATATTAGTTCGAAAAATTCCATTAATTTGGTGCGAGAAGCAAAGGCAAAAGGAATAAAGGTTACTGCTGAAATCACCCCGCATCACTTTACACTTACAGATGACAGCGTAAAAACTTATGATACAAACTATAAAATGAATCCGCCCTTGCGAAGTAATGAAGATGTAAAAGCCGGAATTGAAGGGCTTAAAGACGGGACCATTGATTGTATTGCAAGCGACCATGCACCGCATAAGGTTGAAGAAAAAGAACGTGAATTTATTTATGCACCCAATGGTATAACCGGACTTGAAACACAACTGGGTATTACTTTAAACGAGCTTGTACATAAAGGCATATTAAGTATTGAAGATGTAGTTTACAAGCTGTCTGTGAACCCGAGAAAAATATTAAATATACCTGTGCCCGGAATAAAAGTTGGTGAAAATGCGAACCTAACTATAATAGATGATAAAGAAATTTGGACAGTTGATTTGTCGAAAACAAAATCAAAATCAAAAAATTCACCTTTTGATAAGCGTTTGCTAACCGGAAAAGCTATCGCGGTTATTAATAACAAACAAATGTTTTGCGACAACGAATTTAAACAAATTTAAGTTCTATTTTAAAATTGTTTGTTAGCCGAATATTCCGTAATCGGTAATTAAAGAAATAACAAGGTAAAGCAATACAAATATTCCCGCGCCTATAGATATGT
>JANQLA010000300.1 GCA_028280855.1 Melioribacteraceae bacterium | reverse complement strand
CTAGAGAAAAAAATAACCTAAATATGAAGAAATTACGAATTGCCACTATTGGTATTGGAAGGTTTGGTATTTATCACCTGCACGCGTTTAAACAATTAGAAAAAACCTGTAATGTTGAATTAGTAGCAGCGTCGGATTCAGATCATTCCAAACGCATTCTTGTTAACAACACATTTGATATTCCGATCTATGAAGATTACACTGAAATGATAGCGAAGGAAGAACTGGACGCTGTTTCCGTTGCTACGCAGGATCATCTTCATAAAGACATTGTCATCAATGCACTGGATAATAATTTACATGTACTTGTTGAAAAGCCCCTTGATACTTCTTCGGAAGGTTCATTGGAGATGGTAAAACTTGCTGATGAAAAAAAACTTTTGTTGCAAGTTGATTTGCATAAACGTTATGATCCGTTTCATATTGAAATAAAACAATTAATAGACCGGCAAAAAATTGGAAAAATTCTTTACGGGTATTGCCATATGGAAGACCAGATCGTTGTGCCAAAAGATTGGTTTAATACCTGGGTTCATAATACATCTCCGGCATGGTTCCTGGGTTCAAATTTTATTGATCTGATTTGTTGGCTAATGGATAGCAAGGTGAAAAAAGTATATGCAAACGGTCATAAAGAAAAGCTGGTTGAGCTTGGGCTTGACACTTATGATTCATTGCATTACATGTTAACATTCGAAAATGACGCGGTGATTACTTTTGATAACTCATGGATTTTACCGGAAAACTTTTCAGCAATTGTCAACCAGGGCTTCAGACTAATCGGAACGGAAGGAATAGTTGAAGCGGATTCACATAATAGGGGTACAACATCATGCATTTCTTCGGAGCAGGGAATAAGAAATCATAACTCTGCTTTTATGCATTCAGGTTCCACTGTAAACGGTAGTAACATTTATGAAGGTTATGGAATTAAAAGTATTCAACACTTTGTTGAAAATGTTTTGCACCTTAGTTCAGGTGTTGAATTGGAAGAGTTAACCGGTTTATATCCTTCAGGCGAAGAGGCGCATGAGGTTACAAAAGTAATTGAGCTAATACATCAAAGCGCAGAAACCGGGGAATTGATAAACGTAGAAACGGAGAAAGATTATGTTCAATAAAAACAAATTTCTTCCAGTTGTAATTCTTTTGTTAACCGTGTTTTTCACCAATCAGTATTATGCATCAAAGGAAAAACTAATTGTATTTCATTTCGATTTTAACTCGGTGTCTTTAAACAAAGAATACGTGTATAAGTGGATTGATAAAGCTGCCGGTATGGGATACAATGCAATCTTATGGGAAATTGAAGATGACGTTGAATGGGAAACGTGTAAAGAATGTGTTAGCGAAAGCGCTTTTTCAAAAAGTGAAATTAAAGAGATTATAAAGTATTCGCGTTCGCTCGGTTTAGAACCAATTCCATTACTGCAAACAATTGGTCACGGTGAATATGTACTTCAGCACGAAAAATATTTTTCACTCCGTGAAGATTCAACAAGGTATGATTGCTATTGTACGAGTAACGAAGATGTTAAAACCTTCCTGAAAAAATGGATCAATGAATACCTGGATCTTTTCGGCGACCTTAAATATTTTCATTTAGGTGGCGATGAAGCATATGCATTTGCAACGTGCGACGTTTGTAAGCCGACAGCCGAAAGTGTTGGGGAAAATAAGCTCTACGCAGATTACCTGAAAGAAATTGCAGAGCCGCTTTTAAAAAATAACATCAGACCCGGAATTTGGGGCGACATGATTTTAAGTCATCCGAATGATCTTGACGACATTCCCAAAGAATTTGTTATTTGGGATTGGAACTATTGGGATGGCGATAGTTCGCCGAACCACATAATGGTTTGGGGTTCGGGAAGATTAAGCAAAGAGAATATCCCGGATTCTTTAATTATAACTACCCCTGAGATAATTGATAACGAAGGTAATTTAAGAGCATTCTATACAAGCAATGTATTGCAAAGAAACGGTTTTGATGTAATCCTCTGCAGTACATCCAGGTCGCATGGCGACGCTGTTTTTGCAGGTCGAAATAATCTGCATGTTGATAATATAATTGGGGCGGCGCGTAAAACTGTAACTGACAATCTTTTAGGAACATGTGTTACAAGTTGGGCAGTTAGAATTCCCAACTATGAAACGCAGGAACCATGGTTTTACTTAGCTCCATTAACAGTTAAAAATTCGGGTCTCTCTAAAGACGAGTTGATGCTAAAAGCGTCGAAAGACTTATTTAAATATGATGGTCTGGAACTGTATAAAAACTTTAACAGGATAGGCTACTCATTTCCATTTGCAAATACTAATACCACAGGCATAATGTGGACGGGCTTAAAAGATTCGAAACCAGCTCCTGCCAACTACATAAGAGATTTAATAGAAAGATTGAAGAGCAGGGATCGATGGAATAGTAATGTTCAAATAGTAAAAAAATCTACGGATTCAATTTCATACGGCCTTACGGAGCTTTCGGCAATTATTCCTAATGTGGATTCCGGGCTGGAAATATTAAACAACTGGAACAAGGCCGGTTATTTTCAATACTGGCAATCAATACTTGCCAATGAAATTGTTAAAAAGGCCAACGATGAAAATGGCATTGATGCCAAAGAGATACTTCAGCTTATAAATAGTTTAAAAAAAGAATTTGCATTTTGGGCTAACGACTGGATGACCGAAGATTCAGCAATTCTAAATACCGGTTTAATATATGATTCTTTAGAGAACTATTTCAAAAACAAATAATAACGTTAGCGTTATTGCAATAAAGGTAAATCATGCTTCTTCAATCTGCCGACTATATTGTTATCCTTATTTATACAATCCTCGTTTCAGCGATTGGCTATTATGCCAAAAGTAAAGTAAAAAATATTGAAGACTATTTTGCCGGCGGAAGAAGTGTGCCTTGGTGGATGGCAGCGGTTTCGCATCATATGTCGGGATACAGCGCCTTTGCGTTTGTTGGTCATGCCACTGTTGCATACATGAGCGGGTTTTCGATTTGGACTTTCTTTGCTGTTCCGATATTTATTGCAATGATAATCGGCTCCTACATTTGGGCGCCTAAATGGGTAAGGTTAGACGTTGTTACTCCTGTTCAATACCTGGAGCAACGCTTCGATTTGAAGACAAGAAAACTATTTGCATGGAGCGGGATAAGTATAAAATTTGTTGATGAAGGCGTAAAGTTATATTCTCTTGCGGTTATCGTTCATGTAGTTACCGGCTTTCCAATTGAAGTAACTATAATTGCGTGCGGATTAGTTACAATGCTTTACATAATGTTCGGCGGCTTATGGGCGACTATGTTAACAGACTTTATGCAGTTTGTTGTTCAATTTGTTACTTCGTTAATTCTTGTTTATGTAGTTATGAATGCTGTTGGCGGTTGGTCAACAATGTGGGAAAGCTTACCGGAGGGACATTCATCAATTTTCAGTGATGCTATTTCGCCCTGGTTTATGATAGTATATTTATTTGTGATTATCCTAAGCTATAACGGTGGGACATGGGGATTGGCTCAACGCTTCTATTCAATCGGTAAACCCGGCGACGCAAAAAAAGCCGCTATACTTTCAGCATGTCTTTATTTAGTTTACCCCTTTGCGATTTATATACCTATCTGGTCTGCGCGTTTAGTAATTGGGGAAGTCGAAAATCCTGAACACGCTTACGTGCTTGTAGCCCAAAAATTCTTTAGCGAAATAACCCCCGGAATGATCGGACTTTTTGTGAGCTCAATTTTTGCGGCAACTATGTCAATGATTAGCTCCGACTTAAATTCGTTGGCAGCTGTTTTCACGAAAGATATTTACCAGCGTTCATTTAACAGCAGTGCAAGTGAGAAAAAGCTTGTCAGCATAGGAATGGTATCGACAATTGTTTTCGGGCTATTAACCATAGTATCGGCTTTAATTACTATACAGCTTGAAGGCGCCTTTAATACTATGGTTGAATGGTATGCCGCAATATTAGGCCCAATTTCAATACCGTTATTATTTGGAATGTTATTCAGGAAGCCAACTTGGCGGGGCGCAATTTATTCCTGGGTTGCCGGATTTATTACTTTTTTAGTTGCGAAGTATGGCGTACCGTTACTAACCGGCGTTCAAACTGAGTTTGCTTTTTATACCGGTTTAGAGCTCCTGGTTTCATTTACCGTGTTCTATTTTGAGGGAATAATAAATAAACCTACCGATGGTAAATCAGCTCAGGTTGATGAACTTTTTGATAAAGTGAGTAATAATTAAAATGAAATATAAGATCACAAATGCCCAGGCGCTGCTTCCGGATGCATTGGTTAACACTAATATCGATATAGAAGACGGCAGGATAAGCAAGATTTCCAAAAATAAAAAAACGGGTAAATCTGTTACCACTATTGATGCCGGGAGTAAATATGTTATTCCGGGTTTTATTGATCTTCACACAAATGGAATCGCGGGCTTTGACCTTACCAACGGACTATACGATAAAAACACGAATAGATTTTCAATAAGCAAGCCAAAATATTTTGAAGGATTAGATACAGCGCTTACTGAATATGCCATGCACGGCACAACATTAGTCGGATTTACAACGCTCGAAGCGTCGGAAAAAAAGATGAAAAAAATATTCAGCATGATAGCAGAATATTTGAATGAATCTGAATCTCACGTTAAAAGTATTTTTCATGGAATATACATGGAAGGCACTTTTATGAAGGATAAGAAATTTAAAGGCGCACACAATCCAAAATATTTTAATAAACCTTCCGTAAAACTTTTTAAAAAATTTCAAAAAGCTGCCGGCGGTAATATTAAAATAGTTAACGTTGTTCCCGAATGGGGAAAAGATGCGATCAAGTTGATTGAGCATCTCGTGAAAAATAGTATAGTTTGCGCAGCCGGGCATACAAGCGCAACTGGTAAGCAGTATTACGAAGCTATAAACAAAGGTTTGAACTTAGCAGTTCATGTGCTTAACGGCCCTTCGTCATCTTCATTTAAACCGTTTGAGCAGGGAGGCGCGTTAGAAGCATTTTTGAGTTCCGACGAAATGTATGTCGAGATAATACCGGATGGTTATCATGTTAATAAATCTTACCTGCTAGATATTATTAGTAGAAAAAGTATCGAAAAATGTATAGCAATTTCCGACAGCATGTTTGTAACTAATATGAAAGCGTTAAACGAATTTAAAATTAATGGAGTTGCCGGGAAAGTAAGTAAGAATAGGGAATATATTCAAATAGCAGGAGAAGAAAACAGTAATGCGCTATACGGCAGCATTCTAACTATGGATACTGCTTTCAACAATTTATTAACATGGTTCACCAAACCTATAAATGGAATATGGAACAAGCTTCACGCTCCATTAGACTTTGAACATGCCTTAATCAATGCTTCAAAAATGTGCTCGGAGAATCCGGCAAAAGTGTTGGGGTTGTTTTCAAATACGAATTTGGAAAACTCAACCGGGAGCATTGAAGAAAACAAAAGCGCAGATCTCATTATTGCCGATATCAAAAAAGTTAACGACAACTATAAACTAAGCATAGACAAGGTGATTTTAGGAGGCAAGCCTGTTTATTCTAATTCAACAGAAAGAAAAAGAATATGAATAAAATAAAATATATAATAATAGTGTTTGCAGTTTGTTTTATGGATTCTATTTACCCGCAAGACCAAAGAGCAATGTGGGTATGGAATAATGCCAACCAGGTAAACATTATTATTGACGACTATAACGATTACAGAAAAAATCTATTCGAATTTTGCCGGGCTCCCCATGGTGATTCAACAAAGGGAATATCAGTACTCTTTTTTAGCTGCCGGCAAGCTGTTTATTCTAACTCCGATAATCTCAGGGGATTTTTATCTGCAGCAACCGATAGCGGAATGACAATAGAATATCTCGATGGAGCGCCGCACTGGGCTACGTATGATAAAGCCACAGGTTATGAGAGAATCAACAAAGTAATTGAATTTAACGATAGCTCGCAAACTCCGGAGGAAAAAATCAGGGGTATTCAATTTGATGTTGAACCTTATTTGCTTAGAGAAAATAGGGGATATCAACCGCCTTACTGGGATACTGACAGGATGGAAGTCTGGGAACAGTTTATAACTTTCCTTGACAGCTGCCAAGCATTAGTGAACAATAGTAATTCCGATTTATACTTTGGAGTTGCTATACCAAGATGGTATGAAAATCATGTCGGGGTTGATGAATTAAAAAGATTGCAGGATATTGTAGACTATGTAGCAATAATGGATTACAATGAAAAATCAAGCGTGATTATCAGAGATGCAGAGAATGAAGTAAAGCATGCGGAAGAACTTGGGAAAAAAGTTTGGATTGGTGTTGAAACAAAAGAGGTTAGCCCGGAAACTGTTTCTTTTGCGGAGGAAGGCGTTGAATATATGGAAGAGCAATTGGATACAGTATATCAAGCGTATAAGTCCAGCAGTGTTTTTAACGGGTTTGCCATTCATTCGTATAGGTATTATCGAGTTCTATTCTATTCGCTTGTATCAGTAGAAAAGGATGAACCTCCTGTAAATAAAGCCTACAAACTAGAGCAGAATTATCCCAACCCGTTTAATCCGACTACAGCCATTGATTTTTTTCTATCGAAGACATCCAGGGTATCATTAAAAATATACACCATGCTCGGGGAAAATGTATCAACTTTATTTGACCAAACTCTCGGAGCAGGGTGGCATCAGGCAAAGTTTGACGGAGGCGGATTAGCTTCGGGGATTTATTTCTATGAACTAAAAGGCGATGAGTTCTTAGAAGTAAACAAAATGATTTTAGGAAAATAAACGTCCAACTAAGTAAAGAAAACATGAATACTGAAAATGGAAAACCTAAAGGAACAAAAAGACTTAAGTCAATAGACGCTTTTAGAGGATTAACCATTGCCGGTATGATTTTGGTAATCAATCCTGGAAGTTGGAAATATATTTATCCGAGTTTAAGACATGCCAATTGGCACGGCTGTACAATTGCTGATTTAGTATTTCCTTTCTTCCTGTTTATTGTCGGTGTATCAATAACATTTTCATTGGGTAAGGCAAAGAGCCATGATACTCAGGGAACAGGACTTTACCTAAAAATTATAAAGCGTACTATAATACTTTTTGTAATCGGACTTTTCCTCAACACGTTCCCTAAGTTTAATATAGCTGATATACGAATAATGGGAGTCCTGCAAAGAATTGCTATCTGTTATTTGATTGTGTCAATAGTTTTTATAAAAACTGAATTTAGAACGCAGGCAATTATTACAGGCGCATTACTTTTTATTTATTGGGCTATAATGGAATGGATTCCTATTCCTAATGCTGAGTTAGGCAGTTACGAGAAAGGAAAAACAGTTGCAACGTTTGTCGATAAGCTTATTCTTAAGGGGCACATGGGTTACTATGAAAAACTTGGCGAACCCGAAGGAATAATAAGTACAATCCCCGCATTGTCGTCAACTCTCTTCGGCGTTTTAACAGGTCAATATCTTAAGTTGAAAAAGGGAATTAAAAAAACTTCAATTACGCTATTTCTTTGCGGACTAGTATTAGCCATTGTTGGCTTAGTGTGGAGCAATTCGCTACCGATAAATAAACAGTTGTGGACAAGTTCTTATGCTACCTTAACAACCGGATTAGCGCTTATCTTATTCAGCATATTCTATTATGTAATAGATGGAATTCAGTATCAAAAGTGGACCAAACCCTTAATTGTATTTGGGATGAATGCAATAACCGTTTATGTATTGTCAATAATTCTGGCAAGAATAATAAAGATGTTGACCTTTGTTGTTGATGATAAAACTTATCACTTAAGATCATGGATGTACGAAAATTACTTTCTTGGTCTGTTCGGAAATTACGGCGCCTCTCTCGTATACGCATTATTGTATTGTGTGTTTTGGTGCGGGATAATGTGGATATTTTATTCAAGAAAAATATTTATAAAAGTTTAAGGATACATTAAAAACATTATGCAAACACAAATTGAGAAGTTAAATGTAGAAGTTTACAAAACCCGTTCTCAAATGGGTAAAGCAGCTTCGGATGATGTTGTGAAAATAATTCGGGATTTGCTTGAAGAAAAAGATGAAGTTAGAATGATATTTGCAGCTGCCCCATCGCAGAATGAGTTGCTTGAAGAATTAGCCGAAAATAAATTAGTTGACTGGTCGAGAATTACAGCTTTTCACATGGATGAATACATTGGATTAGATTCTGATGCGCCTCAACTATTCGGGAAATTTTTGAGCGATAGAATCTTTGATAAGGTTTCATTTAAGAAAGTACATTTAATGAACACTAACTCTAGCTCTGTTGATGAAGTATGCAACGAGTATACAGATCTTTTAAAAGAGAAACCGATTGACATAGTATGCATGGGCATTGGAGAAAACGGACACATCGCTTTCAATGATCCGCCTTATGCTGACTTCAAGGACTATAAACTCGTAAAGGTTGTTGAACTAGATAATGTTTCCAGGATGCAGCAGGTTAATGATGGCTGCTTTGAAACATTTGATGATGTTCCAAAACAAGCAGTTACATTAACGATACCCGCCTTATTATCTCCCAAATATAAGATTGTTGTTGTACCCGGTAATAAAAAGGCATTGGCTGTTGAAGCAGCTTTAAAAGGACCTGTAACGGATCAATGCCCTGCGTCGATTTTGAGAGAGCAGGATAATACAAAGTTGTACCTGGATGAAGATTCGGCATCATGCTTATTAAAATAGATTCATTTATTTCTAATTAAGAGGAATTAGGATGAAAATAGAGAAGATAACCAACACGATTTTACTTTTTATTATGCTAACATTTTGTGCGACATCAATATTTGCGCAAGTAGTAGAAGCTAATCTAAATCTTATGCCATACCCTGAAGAAGTGAAAATTAGTGATGGGCAATTTAAGCTGAATAAGGAGTTTACTATTCAGTTAAATACTGAAGATGAAAAAGTCTATAAAGCAGCCCAAAGAACAATAGATATAATCGCACGCAGAACGGGATTATTTTTTAAGGAACGTTCTCCGATCCCGGCTGAGAATGCGGGGAAAGGAAGTGTATTTATAGATACAAAAGGTACTGTTCAGTTGGAGTTTAAAATTGACGAATCGTACAGTTTAGATATCTCGCAGAAAAGCGTCGTTATAGAAGCCGAAAATTGTTTCGGGGCAATGCATGCTTTATCCACATTGGTCCAGCTAATAGATTCGGATGAAGACGGATATTATTTCCCTTGCCTCACAATAAATGATAAGCCGAGATTCCCATGGAGAGGATTGCTAATCGATGTATCCCGTCATTTTGAACCTGTTGATGTAATTAAACGAAATTTGGACGCAATGGCTGCCGTAAAGCTCAATGTAATGCACTGGCACTTAACTGATGACCAGGGATTTAGAATTGAAAGTAAGGTGTATCCGAAACTTCATGAATTGGGTTCAGATGGTTTGTATTACACTCAAACGGAAATAAAAGATATTGTTAAATATGCTGAAGAAAGGGGAATACGAGTAATGCCGGAGTTTGACCTGCCTGGTCATGCTACGAGTTGGTTTATCGGTTATCCTCATTTAGCAAGCGCTCCCGGTCCTTATACTATCGAAAGGTTATGGGGAATATTTGATCCAACGTTTGATCCTGCTAATGAAGATGTGTATATATTCCTAAAAGCATTTTTCGAAGAAATGAGTGAACTCTTCCCTGATGAATATTGGCACATAGGAGGCGATGAAAACAATGGTCATCAGTGGGATGCGAATCCGGAAATTCAAGCATTTATGAAAGAGAATGATTTGAAAGATAATCATGCGTTACAAAATTATTTTAACGAGAGACTGGATAAAATACTATCTAAATTGGATAAAACAATGGTCGGATGGTATACGGATGAAATGCCCGATCTATCCAAGGATTACATCGTTCAGGCATGGAAAGGTAGAAAAACATTATACGAAACGGCTAAGAACGGTTATAGAAGTTTACTCTCACACGGATTTTATATCGATTTAGTTCAATCAACGGAATACCATTATCTCAATGATCCAATACCGCCGGATTCAATATTAACCGACGAAGTAAAAGAAAGAATAATCGGCGGCGAGGCAACAATGTGGGCTGAGTTTGTCGGCCCCGAAACAATTGACTCTAGAATTTGGCCTCGAACAGCGGCAATTGCAGAACGATTGTGGTCGCCCGGGAAAATAAACGACGTTAAAAATATGTACGAGAGGCTGGATAAAATGACTATTCAACTTGAAGATTTTGGACTCACCCACATCAAAAACATAGATATGATGTTAAGAAGAATTGTTGGCGATTATGATGTTGCTACATTGAAAAATTTTGTAAATGCTATTGAACCGTTATACACGTATTCAAGAGATCGTCCGCATATATTCCTGTCTCATTACCCGTTGTCAAGAATAGTAGATATTGCTCAGCCCGATCCAAGGCTGCCTAGGGAATTCAGCAATTTAGTAGACAGCTATTTGAAAAACGGTTCACATGAAAAAGCAGGTAAAATAAAAGAGCTGCTTGAACTCTGGCATGGAAATCATAAGAAGTTGGCAGGGCTAATTAAAGTAAAACCAATATTGAAAGAAATTGAAACTCTGTCGGCCGATTTATCTAAATGCGCTGCTGTTGGAATGAAAGCGCTGGAATATTATGTGCAGGAAAAAAAGGCGGATGAAACATGGGTAAAAGAAAGCAATGAAATTTTAGACGCCGCGAAGAAACCAAGAGGCGAAACCGAATTGTCAATTATTGAGCCTATTAGAAAATTGGTTGCAGCTGTTCAATAATTATTTTATTCATGTATAACTGTCGTAAGGAACAAGATGGCGCATTTGCATACTCTTGATATAGTTGTTGTCATAATATTTTTTCTAATAATCTTTGCGATTGCAGCGTATTATTCGAAAAGGGCCGGTAAAGGAACCAGCGAGTTCTTTTTGTCCGGCAGAAATATGCCCTGGTATATTGCCGGTACTGCAATGGTTGCTACTACATTTGCAGCAGATACGCCGTTAGCGGTAACCGAACTTATCGCGAAGAACGGAATAGCCGGGAATTGGCTATGGTGGAATTTGGCAATCGGGGGAATGCTTACGGTTTTCTTCTTTGCCAAGTTATGGCGGCGTGCTAATATTATGACTGACGTAGAGTTTGTTGAGCTTAGGTATTCCGGTAAAGCAGCTTCTATATTGCGAGGGTTTCGTGCTATCTACTTAGGCTTATTTATGAACGCAATAGTTTTAGGCTGGGTTCATAAAGCGATGGAAAAAATATTTAAGGTTACTATCCCGGAGGTAGATCCGTTCCAATTAATAATTATTACTGCGGTTGTAATCTCAATTTACACAACGGCTTCCGGTCTCTTGGGAACAGCGAGGACGGATAGTTTCCAGTTTGTGTTTGCTATGTTGGGGTGCATTATATTAGCGATCATTGTTGTTCAGCTACCTGAGGTTGGTGGGATAGTTGCGCTAAAAGAAAAGTTAAATCCCCAGGTTCTGGATTTCTTTCCGAAAATTGGAGATGTTAGTTTAGAAGGCGTTACGGGAGGAGCGCTGGCAATCTCGGTTGGAGCTTTTGTTGCACACGTTG
Source organism: Melioribacteraceae bacterium (assembly GCA_028280855.1). Lineage (GTDB taxonomy): Bacteria > Bacteroidota > Ignavibacteria > Ignavibacteriales > Melioribacteraceae > PGYT01. The sequence goes on along the minus strand of JANQLA010000300.1, from coordinate 3,958 downwards.
GGCTTCAATGGTGGTCGAGCTGGTACCCGGGCGCTGATCCCGGCGGTGGTGGCTACGTAGCGCAAAGAATGATGTCTGCCAAAAATGAAAAGCACAGTCTCTTTGCTACCTTGTGGTTTACAATTGCTCATTATGCAATAAGACCATGGCCATGGATTCTAGTTGCGCTTGCTGCCCTCGTAATTCTACCAAGGTCTCAAAGCGTAGACCTCATCAAAAATGAAAACCCCGTTCTTTATGAAAAAGTTGTTGACGCTTATAACAACAATGAATTGCTGCAATCAGACGATGCAGCTTATCAATCGGAAGAATTTAAGCTGATGTATGAAAAGTATGAAAACACCATTGATCCCGGTGTTATGTATCCCAAACTCATGATCAGGTATTTACCCGTCGGGTTGTTAGGCTTATTGATCGCGGTTTTCCTCGCTGCTTATATGTCGACTTTAGCATCGCAGCTTAACTGGGGAACTTCCTACCTGATAAATGATTTTTACCGCCGCTTTATAGTTAGAGATGCGGACGAAAAACATTACGTGCTTATTTCACGTATCGGTATAGTTTTTATGATAACGTTTTCATTAGTTGTTACAAAATTCTTCTTAACAACGATATCGGGAGCCTGGGAGTTTATTATAAATGCAAGCGCCGGAATGGGCGCGGTGCTTATTCTTAGATGGTATTGGTGGAGGATAAATGCATGGTCCGAAATATCAGCAATGATAGCTCCTTTAATTATTTACCCGGTTGCCAAGTATACTTTTGGAATGGAATCACCGGTTACACTGTATCCGGTCGTACTTGGAACGACGATTGTCTGGCTCGTTACTACATACTTGACTAAGCCGGTTAATGAAAATCAACTGGTTGCATTTTATAAAAGAACCTACCCCGGCGGAATTGGATGGAAAAAGATTACCGACAAAATTGGTGATATCAGAAACGATCAAAAATTCGGCAGGCTATTCCTAAACTGGTTTTTAGGCATTGTTGTTGTGTATTCATTTTTGTTCGGGATAGGGCAAATTATATTTCATGAATACTTGATAGGAGCGATGATACTATCTGTCGGGATTATTGCAGCCGGAATTATATACAGAGATTTAAGCAGGGAAGAACTACCGGATTAACAGGCAACACTTGATAAAAGTTGAAAACAATTTGATTAATAATATAAACAGGTAGAAACATGCGAAAGTTATTACTTATAACGGTGATATTTTTTACACAATTAATTATTGCACAACCCGTCATAGAATTGAATCCGGGCGACACATTAAAAGTGCATCCGCTTGGCGATTCAATCACGAGAGGAAAAGCAGGGGATAACTATAGACATTACTTAAAATCAAAACTACGAACTGAAGCAAAAATCGAAATTGATTACGTTGGACAATGTACCCACGCAGCAGATGTAGGCAGTACATGGGAAGACCAGCAGGATTTATATAATCTTCTCGAAGGCGATGTTGAGCATGACGGCTGGGGCGGATTAACAATTCAACAATTGACGGATATGTCGAATAACACTAAAGGATATCCTAAGAAAACAGTTGAGCAGCTTATTGATGATTCTCCCGCCGATGTTATTCTCTTGATGATAGGAACAAACAATAAATTTTTTGCTCAATATTCCGAAGGAGCCGAAGAAGCTTTAAAAACTTTAATCGGGAGAATAGTTGATACAACGGATACGTATTTAATTGTTTCAACAATTCCGCCAACATCTTTAACGCTTACTAACGGAAGAATAGAAGAATTTAATGCCACAGTCCCCGGAACCGTTGATTCATTTAAAACACTCGGCAAAAATATTTCCTTTATCGATATAAATTCATACATGGATCCCGTCGCTGATATTTTGGACGATTTTGCTCATCCAAGCCCTTCCGGTAACGAGCATATAGCTGATGGCTGGTACGATGCTTTATTGAACATTGTCTCTGATGTAAAGGATGAAAAAAAAAATGAAATTCCAAACTCTCACGGACTGAGACAGAATTATCCTAACCCATTTAACCCGGTTACTGTAATATCTTTTACTATCCCGGAACAAACTGCGACAACAATAAAAGTATTTGATGTTTTGGGGAATGAAATTACGACGTTATTGAACGAAGTTAAATCAGCAGGTGAATACGAAATTAATTTTGACGCATCCAACTTATCAAGCGGCATTTACCTTTACAAGTTAACTACGGATAGCTTTACTGATATTAAACAAATGATGTTGCTTAAGTAACGACATAAGTATGACAATAAATACCAGGAGTATCGAAAAAATATTTTGAGGATTTAATGAAAGAACAAATTGGTTTCGGATTGATAGGCTGCGGTGTTTGGGGAGATGTACATGCAAATACAATTTCAGTATCGCCGCATGCAAAGTTTATCGGTGTCTGTGATGCGGACATTAATCGGGCAGAAGGGTTCAGCAAAAAATATAATGCGGACGCACACTATAACGATGTAAAAGAATTATTGAATAACAATGAAATTGAAGCTGTCTCAATTGCAACGCCGGATTTTACTCATACCGACCTGGTTTGTTCTGCTCTTGAAGCCGGAAAACATGTCATAGTAGAAAAGCCGCTTGCAACTACCATTGAAGAATGTAATAGAATCATTGAGCTCACTCGAAAGAAAAACTTAAAATTAATGGTTAACTACAGCAACAGATGGAAGACACCGTTTATTCACGTAAAAAGACTTATTGACTCAGGCGAACTTGGCAATTTAATGATGATGAATCTCAAATTAAATGACACGTTATATGTGCCCACAAAAATGTTGAGTTGGGCATCAAATTCAAATCCGTTACATTTTTTAGGTACTCACTTAATTGATCTGGCCAGGTGGGTTTCGGGTTCGGAAGTCGATAGGGTTTATTCGGTTAGCAGATCAAAAGTTTTAAAGAATATGGATATCAATACGCAGGACTTTTTCCAATCTATACTTGAATTAAATAATGGCGCAACGGCGTATTTGGAAAACTGCTGGATAATATCGGAAAATGCTCCGAGCATATTTGAATTCAAAGCCGAGTTCGTTGGCTCGAAAGGAAACGTAAAGGTTGATGTAAGCCACCACAGGATGATAGAGAAATACTCAATTGAAGGCACCGGTATGCCAGATGTAAACGACCAATACAATTTGGATGGAACAACGAAAGGGCAGGTATCAATTCAACATTTTATTGATTGTATTATAAATGATACTGAACCCGTTGTAACCGGTGAGGACGGACTCGAAGCAACAAAGGTGGTAGTTGCTTTAGAAAAATCTGCAAGTTTAAGCCAGCCGGTCGAAATCACATCATTGACAAACTGATAAATTGAATTCAATGGCTTTTAATCTAACATGGATTTTAGTTATTGGGTTTTTGTTATTGAGCCTCGTTATAGGGCTCATTGCAAGAAAGCGAGTTGATCATTTAGATGACTTCCTTGTTGCCGGTCGAAAAATAAAATCCTTTTGGGGACTTGCTACATTAAGCAGCACTGAAATGGGGCTAGTTACCATCGTCTACTTTTCCCAGGAGGCTTACGCAAACGGATTTGTCGCAATTGCAACTGCCGTTATTGCAGCGATTACAATGTGGGTAATCGGCAAAACCGGATTCGTAATAAAACAGCTAAGAGCGCTTGAAATAAAAACTGTTCCCGAATATTTTAAAGTAAGATTCTCATCCGGGATAAGATTGATAGCGGGAGTCTTAACTTTTCTTACAGGGATACTTAACATGGGAATCTTCCTTCAGGTTGAAGGTCTTTTTTTATGTATAATTCTTGATTTGCCGGTTGATAACCTGCCAATAATAATGGGCGTTCTATTAGTTTTTGTTGTAATCTACACATCATTGGGAGGAATGTTTTCTGTAGTTATTACAGATGTTTTCCAGTTTGTTTTCATATTAGCCGGGATTGGGATTGGCTCACCCGGATTTATGGGCGGGTGT
>JANQLA010000294.1 GCA_028280855.1 Melioribacteraceae bacterium | reverse complement strand
TGAGGCATCTCAGTTTGATTTCTGGATTGGTGAATGGGAATGTACCTGGGTTGACGCTAAAGGGGTTGAACAGAAAGGTACAAATACAATCAGGAAAATTTTAGACTCATGTGTTATAGAAGAAAACTTTGATGGTAATCCTGGAACACAGCTTGTTGGCAAAAGTCACTCGGTCTATTCAACTCAGCAGGAAAAGTGGTTCCAAACCTGGGTAGATAATAACGGCAGCTATCTTGACTTTGAAGGAGGCATGGTTGATAATAAAATGATTCTTTCCAGAACTGTAAATCTAAAGGACGGCGCTTCGTTTATGCAAAGAATGGTATGGTACAATATCGAAGCGAATGAATTTGATTGGAATTGGGAACGAAGTGATGATAACGGTGAAACATGGACAACCAATTGGAAACTGAATTACAAGCGTAAATAAACCACTATGTTTTACAAGTCTATAGTGGATTATTTTTCTATTTCATGTGAACTTTTGAGACAAATGCCTATCGAAAATATTTTTTACCAATTTATCTTTTTCAGTTAATGCCAAAAACATTATAGAGCCTAAGAAATAAGACACTGTTTGTAATAGAATATAAAAACTATTTATTCCTCATCAATTTTTGTCATTTATCACATAATCACCCTTATATTATTCTTGTACTAATAAAAAAGTACAATAGAAGATCTTAAGAAAAATAAAAACCCGTTTCAAAGAATTGGTTTTATTGAGTAAGTTAGACACGAAAATTTTTTACCAGTAAACCTCTCAGCAAAAATTCTAGCGAGATTTGGAGGTTCAATTTAACTCATTTGTAAACTATGAAATACTATTTAATATATAACGGCAACTCAGGTTCAATTAAAAAAAAATAATTAGCATAGAGCATGTACAAAATTTAATTACTCAACAACTCAAAAGAACCGATACGTTAAAAACATTTGATGTAACTTCAATAGATTTTGAAGATAACTTTAATGCCATTGTCCGGGATGAAAGCGGTGTCATAATTGCTGCCGGTGGTGATGGTACTATATCGAGTGTCGCTTCCGGAATAATAAACTCTAAATTCACGCTGGCGGTTGTGCCTGCAGGAACATATAATAACTTTGCTAGGGACCTTGGAATTCCCTTAAATATTGAAGACGCTCTTAAAATAATTTTTATCGGCAACGAGATAGTAATTGATACAGCCGAAGTCAATGGAGTTGCCTTTCTTAACAACTCTTCTATTGGTTTGTACCCAATAAGCGTATTAAAGCGGAACATTACCCAAAAACAATTAGGTACAAATAAGTTCATCTCGATGCTGCTTGCATTGATTAAAACATTTTATTTATTTCCACTATATAAAGTAAACATTGAAGCCGATGGTATTTACTCCGCTTCCAAAACTTCATTTATATTTGTCGGAAATAATGACTATCCGTTCGAATTGCCAAACATTACACGACGCAAAAATCTAACCGATGGGGTAATGTCATTTTATTACACTAAGTGTGCAAACAGATTATGTCTTATAAAATTTGCAGTTGAGAATCTATTGAATAGATGGTTGAATGACAGCAACTTTGTACTCAATCATGTTCATGAGCTTACAGTTACGATTAAAAAGAAGAACGTATATGTGTCACTAGACGGTGAAGTGCTTAAAATGAAACCACCCTTAACCTACAAGATAAAACCTGCTTCATTAAAGGTAATTGTACCGTTAATAAAAGATCCATGATGAAAAAAATAGTTCATATATCGGATTTACACTTCGGTACAGAGAATTATACCGCTGTGGAATCTCTACTGACTGATATTAAGAATTGTGAACCCGACCTGGTTGTAATAAGCGGTGATCTTACACAGAGAGCAAAAACTTATCAGTTCAATATGGTGGGCCAGTTTATTGCACAAATTAAATTCCCTAAAATTATTGTGCCGGGTAATCATGATATTTCTTTATATAACCTATTCAGAAGATTTTTCAGACCACTTAAAAGATTTGAAAAGTATATACTAAATAATCCGTTTCCTGAATATGAAGATGATCGTTTATTAGTTGTAGGAATTAATAGTTCCCGTTCTCTTACTATTCAAAGCGGACGTGTAAACAAGAAACAGGTAGAGTATCTGCGCCAACGATATTCAAAAGCTGCTGATGATCAGTTAAAAGTTTTAGTGGTTCATCATAATGTATTTCCGCTGAAAGGCGAAAAATTATCCGCAGGAATAGGGCGTTCAAAACTTATTACTAAGCTTGCTTCCGATTGCAGACTTAACTTGGTGCTTTCGGGACATTTACACAAAGGTTATTCAATAGAAACAAATAATGAGTTTATTAAAGATCACAACATAATTATTGTACAAGCGGGCACGGCTACATCTTCACGGTTAAGAGGGGAAAAAAACAGCTACAATATAGTAGAATATGATAAAAAGCTGCGCGTCAAAATTAAGGAGTTTACCGGCGAAGGATTCAAATTAATCGATAAAAGGGAATACTTAATATGAGTTTATTGTTCTGCTTAGGGAAGTTACGCTGCAATTATAATTACAATAAATCTTAATAAAACAAAGTCTAAAAATACTAGTCGAACTGAAACGATAAAAATAGATTGAGTTACCCAAAACAATAATTCTTATTTTAGGAATTATGAAACAGACTATTCAACCGGATTTAAAACACATTAAGCCAATTTGGACTCACTACTTTCGCGAGTACAAGAAAAAGCTTGTTTTCTCGTTACTTTATCTCATTGCAGTTCTGGTTGCATTACCTAATTTTTTGCAATTCATTGAAGAAAGAAATGGTTACTCGTTTAATGATCCGGTATTAGCTTTATATCAACCGGTGGATGTAACATGGTTAACTTTCTGTTTAATATACAGTGCGCTTTTAATTGCAGTTATTCATTTTTCAGACAAGCCTAAACTTTTTCATTGTACAATGTTGGCATATGCACTCATGGCTACAACCAGAATAATTGCAATGTATTTATTACCATTAAACCCGCCCGACTCGATGATTCTTTTGAACGACCCGTTTGTTCAATTTTTTGGCAGTGGCGAAATATTAACTAAAGATTTGTTTTTTTCAGGGCATACTTCTACTCTATTTCTATTGTTTCTGGTATCCGAGCAAAGAGCTCTTAAATATATTTTTCTATTAGCAACAATATTAGTGGCAATTTGTGTTGTTTTACAGCACGTTCATTATACGATAGATGTTTTTGCAGCGCCGTTTTTTGCTTATGCTTCGTATAAAATTGCTAACAGAATTATAAAAAGGAATTAAGGGAAAATCCTGAGCTAACAATTGGAATTTTCCGATCTTTTTTAGTGTTAATACTTCGGCATTAGAAAAACTGGAAACTATATGAATATACCAGAATCAATTTATTTACATTATTTGTCTTCTCTCCTGGACGGTGATAAAAAAACCTGCCGCTCTGTGGTTAACGGTCTTCTAAATAAAAAATTTGACATCAAAACTATATACAACGAGATTATTCAGAAATCTATGGTTCGTGTGGGGCAGCTTTGGGATAAGTGCAGAATTTCAGTGGCAGATGAACATGTTGCTACGGAAATTACAAAGGAAATGTTATCAATAATTAACATGAGTAAACCCGAAGGTGATTCTGTCGGTAAATCGATTGTCATAACATGTGTTCAAAAAGAATATCACGAACTTGGGCCAAAGCTGATAGCGGATTTTTTCGAATTTAAGGGCTGGAACTCTACATTTGTTGGTGCCAACACTCCACCGAAAGAATTTTTGAAATTGGTCGGTGAAAGAAAGCCCGACCTTATTGGGATATCCAATAACTTCTATTTCAACGTTACCAAACTTTTTGAACTCATCGAAATGCTTAAACATCATAATCCCGATCAACAAATTATAATCGGCGGTCAAGGCCCAAAAAACTGCTATGTCGATGTAATTTCGAAATATCCTGATGTAAGGTACTTAAATACGCTTGATGAGCTGGAAAACTATCTAACAGAAATAAGCAATTAAGTTTCCGACTATTTTTCAATGTCTTACAATATTTCCGATTGATTTCAGCAAATTCTTAAAGATCCAAAGGAAAAGATGGCTTTTATAACCGGTCCACGGCAGGAAAGAAAAATGGAAAAAGTATTAATGCTTTTTCATTGACCGGCTAATTTATCCGCTTGATAAAAACATACTATTAATGATCTTTTAATCAGGTAAAGTGGATTATTCTGATTAACTCAAATATCACTTCAATTAAAACCGGATTCTTAATAAATTTACCCTTTCAAAAAAGTAAAACAACCGGAAGGCAATCATGAAAATACACGAATACCAAGCAAAAGAAATTCTGAG
>JANQLA010000286.1 GCA_028280855.1 Melioribacteraceae bacterium | reverse complement strand
TATGTTCGCAACAATAGTAAGAATGATTCCGAAGCGGCTGTGAAGCTGGGATTGCCGCCTTCAAATTTTCATAGGCTATGCAAGGATTTAGGATTGAAGTAGTTTTTTATCAATCTGATAAATCAATCTGATAAAAAACTTATCAAAATGATAAAGCCTTCGTGCTTATTTCTTCCTTAATTGAATCGTAATGCTTAGAAACTTTTTACGTTATCTTACATTACCCGCTTCCTATTGATACTGGTCCATGACTAATGATTATGTTTGGCCACTTTTCGGCTTGGTTTTTAAGGACCACACCAAGGCAAGTAAATCATATTTTTATACAATATTTTCGCATTCTTGTGAAAGAATAGTTGTTACTAACCGAATTAATATATTTTGCAATGAACTCATTAAATAGTTCTTCAAACATAAGCACTAAAACACGTCAATCATTTTAACGATTTTTACTTATAGTACAGTGCGTAAATCAATAACTGGCATTTATCTTGATTCATATCACATTTACTATCCATCTGCTCAGGTAAAAATTTATCAAACGAAATAAAATCCTTATAATAAACTTAGGAGGAATTGAATGAAGAAATCTTTTAACAATTTTATAAGAGGCTTTTTAACCAGCAGCTTCTTAATTCTATTCGGCGCAAGTGTATTTGCTCAAGGTACAATTAAAGGTATCGTTAACGATGTTACCGGAGTTGGAATCCCAGGAGTTAATGTAATTCTTAAGGGAACCACAATCGGAGCCGCGTCTGATTTTGACGGCAATTACACAATAGCAAATGTTAGTGAGGGGGAGTATACAATTAGGTTTTCAGCAGTAGGATATAAAAGCGAGGAATTCGATATCCAGGTTAGAGACGGACAAACAATAGAACAAAATGCAAGTCTTGAAGAAGATATACTGGATATGGAATCTGTTATAGTTACCGGTACGGCCGGCGGTTCGGGAGTTAAAAAGAAAGATGCAAGTTTTGCGATTACTACAGTTACAGCAGCCGAACTTCAACAACTGGCGCCGCCAAGCGCTGCGGCTGCATTGGAACTGGTTCCTGGAGTTTGGTCTGAAAGTTCAGGTGGTGTTGCAGGAGCTAATATATTTGTTCGCGGTCTGCCATCTTCGGGTGATGCACCGTTCGTAACAATGTCAATCAACGGCGCACCGATATACGGAACACAAACGCTTTCATTTTTCGAGCAGAGCAGTATATTCCGTATTGATGAAACGATATTATCAACCGAAGCTTTGCGTGGTGGTCCAAGTTCAGTATTTTCTAATGGGGAAGCCGGTTTAACAACAAACTTCAATCTAAAGAAAGGAACGGACCAAACTCTTGGAAGAGTTAAATATACCACTGCGGATTATAATGAACAAAGGTTGGACGCTGTTCTAAGCGGGCCTGTTTCAGAAAAGTTTTATTATATGGTTGGAGGTTATTTCAGAACTTCTCCCGGTATTAGAAACACTAACTTCAATTCCGAAAGAGGGCAGCAACTTACGGTTCAGTTAACAAAGGTTTTTGATAATGGCGTTATAAATGCATTTACGCGGCTTACCGATGACCACGGCCAGTGGATTTTACCAATGGCTTTAGGTACCGGCAACGATGCCGGCACATTTTCACCTCTTGGTAACCCTACGCGATTTAGAACCTTGCAGATTAATGCGCAGGGTGACAGCGCCCATTTTGATTTTTCAAACGGCCGAGGCTGGAAAGGTATGGTAAGCGGATTAAACTTCGATTACGATTTGGGCGGCGGCTGGACAGTACGCGATAATTTATCGTATACTATTGGAGATGCGAATACTTTTGGCTTGGTGCCTTTTGGAAATCCAATGAGAGTAACAGAATTATTAGGAAAACTAGGAACAAATTCCGTTTCAACAGTTGGCGGTAAAACTCTCACTTCGGGTTTTGTTCAAAGTTATGGCCACTGGGTAGTAAAAAAGGAGCTTGAATCTTTTATCAACGACATAAGTATCACTAAAAAAGCCGGGAATCATGATATAACGGTAGGCGCATACCAAGCCTTTTGGTCAACTAAAGATTTTTGGACACTTGGAAATCACATTGTTCTCGAAAATATTGAAAACGGGGATGTCGTAAAAGATGTTCCGTCTGATAGCGTTGGCGGAAGTTGGAACTATGGACTTAACGAAGCCGGCGATGCTAGAGTATTTGCACTTTATGCAGGAGACTCATGGCAATTAACCGAAAGAATTAGATTAGATTTGGGCGCAAGGTATCAATTCTTTAATCTTAATTTTACATTAGATCACGGCGGCCATCCTGATGGCATAACAGATAAAGTCGCTGATTTGGACG
>JANQLA010000282.1 GCA_028280855.1 Melioribacteraceae bacterium | reverse complement strand
GCTCATTTTACCTCCATCCATTAAACAACCATCTTTTCCATACTCCGGTAAACGCCAACCACAACGCCAATAATTCTGAAACTTGGGTAAGTATTATCGATTATAATCGGCTCGTATTCAGGGTTTTCAGAGTGTAATTCAATTTTATCCGCCTCACGGTAAAAACGTTTGACTACTGCGGAATCATCCAGTACGGCACTAACAAATTTTCCGTTGGTTGGCTCGATGTTTGGGTTTACAATTATAATATCGCCGGTAAATATGTAAGCGTCCTTTAAGCTGTCCCCTTTTACCTTTAACAGGAACGAATCGCGCGGCGTATTCGCTATAGTCGGAAGTTCAACAGTATCAATTGAATCAGGGTAAATTGTTAGAGGGTTACCAGCTGCTACTTCGCCAAGCACAGGTTTGGGTACAAAAAATTTATCTTCGAACGTAAGCTCAATTCCACGTGATAGCTTGGCACTGCGGCGAATGTAGCCTTTTTTCTCAATAGCGTTTAAATGCTGTTGAACCGTTGCCCTGTTCTTATAATTGAAAAACTTTGCTATTTCTGCCAAAGTGGGCGGCATGTTTTCTACTTTAATTTTATCAACTATATAATCGAGCATTTTACGCTGAATCGTTGTTAATTCTTTTGCCATGGATACACCTTCGGCTTCTTAGTTACATAAATTTACACACGCACAAATACCATACATATGTATGGTAAATTTAAAAATGTAAAATAATATTGTCAAGAAAAATTCTTGCGACTTCAAAGAATTAATCACGCTATTTAGCCACATACCAAATCATAAAGTCGATGAAGAATGGACAAAGTAAACGGGTAAAATTCTTATAAGATTTGTTTACGACCTTGCGGCAAGTTAAAATGCATTCCTGAAATCGAAAAAAGATATGAAGGATGGTTTCCCTTAAAACCGGGAAACCAGTAATAAAAATTATGCAGTAACAAAAATTTTCTTCAGCACATTCTCCAGCTTATCACGTAAAATTGGTTTTGTGATAAAATCTGTAAAACCGGCTGCTATGAATTTCTCGCGGTCGCCGGGTAATACGTATGCCGTAACAGCTATTATTGGAATTTTAGCAAATTCGGGCATCTTCTGAATGGCACGCAAAGCATCCAAACCGTTATATTCTCCTTGCAGGTTTATATCCATTACCACAAAATCAAACTTGTGCGATTCCAACAAAGGCAATGCTTTTTCAAAGCTCGCAGCAAATTCAATCGACTTTAGATCTTTCATCTGTACTTTAAAGAGAATTTGGGAATCGACCTGGTCTTCTACATATAAGCAAGAAAGTTCACCCAAATTTTTTGTAGAAACAGTATCTGCTTTTTCGATCTCTTCGGATTCAACAACCGTTTCAGCTTCTTCAACAGGCTGGCTGATAATTTCTACCTTCGGAGTTTCGGTTTCTTCTTTAACCGGAGATTGAACATTGACATTCACATTAATCGATTGGGAGTGAGAATCGGTAATTGAAGGCGTTGCTTCAATCGATTCATCGGGCACAGGGGATTTAGCAGTAGTTACTTCTGCTACATCAACACGGTTCTTTGTTTCGACCTGTTGTTCAGATTCAATTTCAGGTTCGGGCAAATCTTCAATTATTATTCGTGGTTCCTTTTGTACGTCGTCATCAATCATTTCCGTATCTGGGATTGAAGTAACTTCCAGTTCCATAGGGAATTCAAAACCATATTCAGAATTTATGTGATCGTTTTTAAGAATAGTTTTTTCCACGTTCAAAAGATTAATTAGCTTCTTAGCTAATCGCACAGCAAATCTGGAAATGGCGAATTTCTGCTTTATAATACTTTCATCAATTGTAAAAATATCATCCATATTTTTTACGAACTCTTTTGTAACCGAGTTCCTCTCATCTCTTAAACAAACAATGAATTTATCAGAAGTATTCTGATAAGCGGAAAGATATAACTTCGACTCATTAGTGGAAGCAATTGCGAACCTGGAAAATAAGCTTATGAATGTATTAAACTTATGTTTATCCGTTATAAACTTTAGCGAAGAAGAAATCTTCCCGTATGTAAAACTAATATTCTTTGAGCTTGCTGTCTTATTGATCCCGGATTCAAGCTCTTCAAGCAGATCAACAAAAACAACAGGCTCGGGTAAAAGCTCGATATTGTCCTGTTCAAGACTTGAATATTCAGCGGCGTTATCCATAATCTGAAGAAGCAATTGCTGATTGTCTTTAATATACTTGATTGATTCCGCCTGATCATCCGAGGGTGATTCAATACTCTCGGACAGTTCCTGAACAAATCCCGTAATAACATTAATCGGAGTAAGAATATCATGAAATAGATTAGATAAAAATGCCTGGTCCAGTTTATTAGTTTCAACTTTTTGAGATGATGCTTCTGCTGAAGCTTCTTTAACCGCAAGGAGCATACATGTTAGATTGTACCCTGTAATCTCGTCGTCATAGTTTATCACGGGATCAGCAATTAGCTTAACCGGTAATTCCTTTTTATCGGCTGTTTTTAGTTTGGTATCAAAACTGATTTTTGTTTTTATCCCCGAATGAAATATTTCGGAATTAAGTCTTGCCCTGTCTGAGTCGTCGACCAGGCTTAACATTGGTTTCTGATAAATGTCTTCTTTATTATAATTCAAGTGAGTAAGAAAGTTATTATTGGACGAAACTATAAAACCATCGTCATCGGTCGAAACTATAAGATCGCTTGTGTTCTCGAAAGCAGCTTTATATTTCTGGAGTTTCTTTTGGTCCTCAAGATATTGTGTAACATCCCGTACAATGTTAAAGTGAGCACGCTTACCGTCGAATTCGAGAGTTGATTTGCTCAGTTCCACCAGAATTGTTGATCCGTTTTTATGTTTATGCCTCCAGGGGCCAGTAAAGTCGGAACTAATAGTTTTAGTGGGCGAGGATTCAATGAGAGTTTGGATATCCTCCGGAGCGTATAAATCCGTTAGATCCATTTCAAGGAAGTCATCCCTCGAATAACCGTACATTTTCAAGGCGGCATGATTTACTTCTAGAAATTTCAGATTTTCAATGTCATAAATGAACATTGGTTCTGGGCTTGTATGCATAATTATATCGTACATTTTAACCTTCAACTCATTTTGTTGGTCGAATAATTCGTTAAGAAGCGGTTCAATAATTATCACTTCACGGTCTTTGCCAACTTCAATTTTTCTCAAATAAAACCTATACTCGTTGCCATCATGAGACTTAAGCGTTTTCTCATTCAGCATGTTCTTCAACTCGTTATCCGCCGCAAAACTATTGAGAAGCTCCAAAAGTTCGGGTGGCATGGAATACTGTTGATTCTCGCCTTGTACTTCAGCATTTGGGATAAATAAAGATTCGAACTTCTTGTTGGCAAAAATAACTTCTTTCCTGGTAGTTGCTATCAACACTGGTTCATTTAGTTCGTTAATATAACTTCTATAATCCGAACTTTGAGCTGAGTTTGCATCTTTGGAACTCAGCGACATACTTATAATTGCTATTACGTTCTCATCTAGATCAATGAGTGGTACATTTAGGAAGTCATTGACTTTACCTGAAAAACCTATTGAATAAATTATAGGTTTCTTCGAATTAAGCAGGAATTCATCGGAACTGCGGATAATATCCGCTTCGTTTGCCGGGACAAAATCATTCATTATTTTCCCGGAAAAAAGGTTAGTTTTTTCATTCAGCCTTTCAGCAAATTTTCGATTAGCAATTACAAAATTTCCATCAGCTTCCCGAATAAAAAATTCGTTCTCAAGTTTATCTATTTCTCTTTGGAATTTTTGTTTGCCGATAAACGTAAAGGGATACGATGTTCTCACTTTCGAAATAACAGCACTTACTTCTTCGGATTCAAGATATTTTTC
>JANQLA010000222.1 GCA_028280855.1 Melioribacteraceae bacterium | reverse complement strand
TTCGAGTTACTTTTTGCCAGCCGATTTCTTCAGCATATTCAAGTATTCTGGCTTGTACGCTTTTGTGTTCCGATGGATGCGGCATTAATTACCTCATTACCAAATTCTATATCGTGTATTCTTCGTTTGCCGGTCATTAATTCTTGTAAAAGAGTTTTGAAAAGTTCTGTTAGAATTTTCTTCTTACTTAATTGAATTAATACTTTGTTTTCAATTAAGCTAATAATATTTACAATTTCATTTTGTTCATCTAATTTAGGTTTGGGAAAGAGTACATTATTCAATATCCCGGTATTAATATTATATTTTCCGTCAGCCGTTCTATTAGCTTTTCCACTTAAAAAACTTTTACCCTTTTCAGTTTGAGCATAGTAATTAACAAATTCAGGATTTATTTCCACTAAATTGAATTTAACTCTAATTAAATATGAAGCATAATAACAATTCTCTATTTCATTATTGAATATGGAACATCGACCAGATAATTCTTTAGCACCATTCGTTCTAACAAAAACTAAATCTCCCTTATCAAGTTTTAATTTTTCAATTTCATTCGATTTTGGCAAGCCATACTTCAAATCAGTTATATCTATCTTACCGCTTAAGACATTTGGGATTCTAATTACAGGGTAACCCGAGATATTATAATCGCATTTAACAGATGTGCCGTATTGCATTAATGTTTTCTCATTACTAATGGACGTAACCTCCCAACTTTCCGGAATTAAACCAATCTCGCTTTCTTTTTGCGGTTCACCTTTTGTACCTTCTGTAAATAGTTTTTGCATCAAAGCTTTTTTAAGTTCGGTAGTTTTTTGAATGAGTTTTTCTTGCTGCTCAATTGCTTTTTGAATTGTACTTAATACATACGCGATTTTGCACTGTTCGGGATGTGGGGGTTTCGGAATTGTAAATTCTGAAAGTCTTGATTTTGATAGGTTTGGAATGGTAGTAATATTTGCTCTACCAAAATAAAATTTGCCGTATAGAAATGCATATTGCATCCAGTTCAATACAAAAACAGGGTCAATATCATCAACTTTTGCCCTTACTCTGTGTAAATGATTTTGAAAGTAGATCCCGTCCATCTCATTTCTCCATATAGCGGTTCTACCAATGTCTCCTCCTTCACAGACAAGTAAGTCATTATATTGGAGCTTGAATTTTTTTTCCTCTGCATCAGTAAAATGAAGATAATCTAACTCTTCAAGTGTAACCTTTCCCCAGCGGAGATTAGAAGTTCTAAGAAATGGTTTTTGATTATCACCAACTCGATTTGCTTTAGAGACAGATTTTCCTTGTTGAATAGTGAAAAAGTCGTCTATTCTTCCAAATCCCCAATCATTTGGAATGAATCCAACATCTGTTTTTAGAAAACCTTCCATCAAATTCTCAACTTTTCAATAATCACCAATGATTCCTTTTCCATTTTGGAGAAGGCAAACCATTTTTTGCCCAGGTCTTTAAGCGATGCGCCTATGTGGAATACTTCAGTTTTGTCAATAATTAAAAAACGGTCGTGGGCGCTGTTAAATTTATGAAGACTCAGTCCGCCGTATTGTGCATTGAATTTTTTCGCGTCTTGCTGCAAAGCCTTACTGATGTTGGAGGAATAAATATCCACACTGACGCCGGGTTGTTTTTTTGAAAATAGTGTCAGTACTGTGTCATCCACGTAATTGTCTATTAATATCAGGCTGTTTTGGGCGCTTTTAATCAGCCTGCTTATCCAGTTCCAAGCATCATAAATCTGACCGTTAAAGAAAATTCCTTTATCCGGTTTCGGGTTTTTGTCCTGAATAGCTTTGAATATTTTTTCTATTTTTTCATCAGCTATCAACTGTCTAATTTCAAGTTTATCCAGACGTTCAAAAAGCATGGCATTTTGCCGGATAAACCTGCGCATGGCAACAAATGCCCGCATGATCATAATGCTCACTTCGGCAGCTTTATCGCTTTTAAGCACGGCGGAAACAGCAGCCACACCCTGTTCGGTAAAAACATAGGGTAAATGTCCCCCTAATGCCTGCCTGGAAGGTATCGCATTTTGCGATACCAGGAGATCAACTTCGGAGTCGGTCAATTGAAACACAAAATCATCGGGGAACCTGTTGGAATTACGTTTTACTTGCTCTCTCAACCGGACAGGCTTAACTTCATAGAAAGCCGCCAGGTCTTTGTCCAGTACCACATGGGTTTCGCGGATTGTAAAAATTTTACGCTCTATTATTTGCTGGGTTAATGTCGTTTCATGTTCTGTCATATCCCCAACTTCTCCAAAATAGTTTTTACTTCCTTATCAATACCCATTGCTTCTTCTTCTAAAGCTTTCAGTTCCTCAACAATTTCACTTAAAGGTCGGTAAGTCTCTGCGTCATTAGTTTGTATATATCTGCTTGGGCTAATATTATAGTCGTTTTTTATGATCTCTTCCTTGTCAACCAATCGGGCAAACTTTTCTTCTTCTTTAAATTGTTTGTAGTATTCGGAAATTTTTTCAATTCCTTCATTGGTCAGGTAATTTTTAGGGTCACCTTTTTCAAACTCTTTACCCGCATGTAATAGATAAATTTTATCTTTTAGTTTATCCGGTTTATGTTTGTTCAAAAATATTATTATGCCCGGTGCGGTCGTGTTGTAAAATAGGTTTTCCGGTAAGTAAATAACTCCTTCAATGCGGTCATTATCCAC
>JANQLA010000192.1 GCA_028280855.1 Melioribacteraceae bacterium | reverse complement strand
ATCTTTTTAAGATCAACACATCACTAAAGCTAAATAAGAAGAATGACCGGATAGCTAAATTAAAATGGGGCTGAATCAAGTGTTGTGAGACAGCCCCTTTTTTAGTGGTGCCTTACCTGAAGCAACACTAAATAGGGGAAATATTAATGCCCCTAATTAATATTGAGGTCTCAAAACGATACACTCCAACTTTAAAAAAGTTCGAAAATATTCCAAAAACGAAAAAAAATAATGGCACTAATCTTGGTTTTGACTCCAAAACTTTAAAAACCAAAGAGAGGAATTATATCAAAATGAAATTTCTAAAATTTCTACCTGTTCTTCTGACAATTATGATTTTATCCCAGAATACCTTTGCGCAATTCAAGAAAGGTGTTGGAGATTTACCACAAGATTTTACAAGCATAGCTCAAATTAGCGAAACAGCAGATGGGAAATCCGTTTCGTTTGAGGATTCAAACAATAATGACTACAATAATTTTGCAGGAACATTCAACGGCACGTTAAATGGAAGCTCTGTAAAGTTTTATTGTATTGATTTATTACATCCATTAGCAAAGAACCAGGATTATTGGGATGCCGGTCCCACTGATTCTGAAATTACTTACATACTGAATAATTTCTTCCCGTTTACGAATCACCCGAATGCCCTGTCTGATATTGATAACGAGGCTGCGGCGGTTCAATTATCCATCTGGCATTTTAGCGATGGTGTTGTTGTAAGTTCAATTTCGAATTCAACGATTAGGTCAAGAGTTGAGCAAATTGTAGCGGAAACAAATTCAAACCATAGCTCATTTGTTCCAGTTGAAACACTGGAAATAATCCCTGTTAATCAAACTTTACCACAAGGAACCCCGGCTCAATTTAATATTCTTGTAAAAGATACTAATGGTGACGGAGTCGGTAATGTTCAAGTAAGTTTATCAACAAACTTAGGTTCGCTAAGCACAACAAGTGTTACAACAAATTCAAATGGTGAAGCCGGACCAGTTACTTTAACATACAATGGTGAAGGAACAGCAACAATTACTGCTAATGCTGATGTAACGATTCCTCAAGGAACACGTTATGTGCACAAAGCTAATCCGAATGATAAACAAAAATTAGTTTTAGCTACTCCTGCTGTTGACGAGTTTGAAGTTTATGCTTACGTAACTTGGGAATGCTCGAACACAATTGGTGATTTTGTTTGGCATGACAAAGATACCGACGGCAAACAAGATGGAAACGAGCCGGGTATCGAAGGAGTGGTTGTTCAATTATTGGACGGCAATACTGTTATTGATACGGACATTACGGATTCAAACGGAAAGTACGAATTTACTAATGTGCCAAATGGTACTTACAAAGTTAAAGTAGCTGATGTTAACTTCAATGCTGGAGAAGTACTTCAGAATCAAAACAATGCAAGTACCATTTGGTTTCCTACTTTCAAAAATAAAGGCAGCAACGATAACATCGATAGTGATGGTGATTTAAGCACACATGAAGCTACAGTTACTGTTGATTGTGAAACGGATAATTCTATTGATTTCGGTTTCTTTAAAGTATGTGTGGAACTCGAAAAAACAGGTCCTGCTTCGGTTAAACTGGGTGACCAGGTAACATATCATTTTGAAATGCACAACTGTGGCGATGTTCTTCTTAGCGGCGGAGCCAAACTATACGATCCGCTTCTGGGTATCAATGGACAATACTTCCAGATACCTGAAGGCGAAACAAAAACGTATGACAAGAATTATACTCCGGACTCAGATGATTGCGGAGAATTGGTCAATAATGCGTATGTAATTGGATCACCTAGTTTAAGCGGATATAATTTCGGCGGCAAGAAAGTACGCGATGACGACAGCCACACACTAACAGTCGATTGTGAACCTTGTAAAAACACAATTGGTGATTTTGTTTGGCATGATAAAGATACTGACGGCAAGCAGGATAACAACGAGCCCGGAATCCAGGGTGTTACGGTTGAACTACTTGACGGTAATACTGTTATTGATACGGATGTTACCGATGCCAACGGTAAATATGAGTTTACTAACGTACTTAACGGAACTTATACCGTCAGAATAGCAGCATCAAACTTTACGTCAGGCGCTGTGTTGGAAAACGTGAATAACGGAAGCACACGTTGGTTTGCTACTTTCAAAGATAAAGGAAGTAACGATAACATTGACAGTGATGGGCATCTAACAAACCACACTGCTTCGGTTACGGTAGATTGTAACGATGACGAGAGTATTGATTTTGGATTCTTCAAAGTATGTGTAGGTTTAATTAAAACCGGACCGGCTTCTGTTGAACTTGGTCATAAAGTAACATACCATTTCGAAATCACTAACTGCGGCGATGTTCTTCTTAGCGGAGGAGCAAAATTATACGATCCAATGCTGGGTCTCGATGGAACAAACAGTACAAACTCTTACTTCCAGATTCCAAAAGGTGAAACAAGAACATTAGATGTAGAATATACTCCTGATGCTGATGACTGCGGCGAGCTAACAAACGACGCTTATGTAATAGGATCACCGGTATTAAGCGGTTATAACTTCGGCGGTAAAAAAGTACGTGATGACGATAGCCATACGCTTACGGTAATATGTAAAGCATCGCTTGGTGATAAAGTATGGAAAGATTTGAATGAAGACGGAAAACAAGACGGCAACGAGCCGGGCGTACCTAACGTAACTGTTAAGTTGTATGATTGCAATAACGTATTTATATCACAGACAACAACCAACAGCAACGGTGAGTACTTATTCGATAACCTGATACCTGGTGATTACTATGTTCAGTTCGTATTACCAAACGGATTCTCATTCACTGTTAAAGATGCAGGCAGCAACGATGCAATTGATTCGGATGCTGATATAACAAATGGTAAAACAATCTGTACTACGCTTGAACCAGCAGAAAACGATTTAACATGGGATGCTGGATTAGTAGAGAAGAAAGCTTCTTTAGGCGATAGAGTATGGATGGACCTTGATAAAGACGGTATACAAGATAACGGGGAACCGGGTGTAGAAGGTGTAACAGTAAAACTGTTCGATTGCAACGATAACTTTATATCGCAGATGACAACCAACAACATAGGCGAGTATTTATTCACGAATCTTACACCCGGCGACTACTACGTGCAATTTATTCTCCCGTCGGGTTATAAGTTCAGCCCGAAAGATCAGGGTGGTAACGATTCAAAAGATTCTGATGCTGATATTACAACAGGTAAAACTATCTGTACAACATTAGCCCCGGAAGAAACAGATCTTACATGGGATGCAGGATTAATACAACTAAAGTCGGCTATCGGCGATAAAGTATGGAACGACTTAAATAAAGATGGTATCCAGGATGGTAACGAACCCGGCGTACCAAACGTACTTGTTAAATTATTCGATTGTAGCGATAATTTTATCACTCAGATGAACACCAATAGCAATGGCGAATACTTGTTCGATAACCTTACACCGGGCGATTATTACATGCAGTTTATTCTTCCTTCGGGCTTCGCATTTAGTCCGAAAGATCAGGGCGGAAACGACGCTAAAGACTCAGATGCTAATCTGTCTACCGGTAAAACAGTATGCACGACATTATCACCCGAAGAAACAGACTTAACCTGGGATGCCGGTATCTATGAATTAAAATCGGCAATAGGTGATAAAGTATGGAACGATTTGGATAAAGACGGTATACAGGATAACGGAGAACCGGGCGTACCGAACGTAACAGTAAAACTATATGATTGTGCAAACAATATAATCGGGCAGACCACAACCAACTCAAGCGGTATGTACCTGTTCGATAACTTAATTCCAGGCGACTACTACGTGGAATTCATTTTACCCAACGGATTCGTATTTAGTCCGAAGGATCAAGGTAGTAACGACGCATTGGATTCTGATGCAAACGTAAGTACAGGTAAAACAATATGCACAACACTTACACCGGGTGAAACAGACATTACTTGGGATGCCGGCATTTACGAATTCGTATGCGAAGGCGTAATAGGTGATCGTGTATGGTTGGATTTTAATGCCCATCAAACGGGTACCAACTGTAACGGTATCCAGGATCCAGGTGAGCCAGGTATCCAG
>JANQLA010000141.1 GCA_028280855.1 Melioribacteraceae bacterium | reverse complement strand
ATGAATAAATCGCAGTAGTCACATCGTCAACTTCCCATACGTTTAGTATCCGGTTTACACCCAGCATCATACCCCAATACTTGTTGAAATCTAAATTGAAAAGCAATGGAATTTGAAGAGTCCAGTTTCTTGCCGTATAATCCCAATGTAAGGTTTTGTCTTCACTTTCTGAAATCGAGTTTGTTCTCGGAGGATCATGCCAATAATGGTTACTGTAGCTGTATGACGATCTTCTGGCCAAAACCGGCTCAACTGTAGAGACTTCGGTTAAATCTCTCCTGTAATATACCCCGGCAGTTACACTGGTAACGCTATTTAATCGCCATTTTAAATTAAAGTTGATTTCGTGTCTGTTAACGCCTCTCTCGCCGGAACCTCTTCGATTGTCTCGAATTCCCGAATGGCCGTTATATTCACTATACCTATTGTCATAACTATTATACCATCTGCCTGAATGTGCACTTGTGTCATCAATTGCTGATGTGGTTTTGGTATCAATTGTACCGTTGGTATGACGATAGTAAATATTGAGCCTCACTCTCTTCTTAAATCGTTTGTTAAAATTAATACTACCGTAGTAAACGTTTCCGTCTTGTTTCCAGTTTTGGGTATTGATGTATCGTGAGTAGTTGTAGTACCACTCGCTCGATACATTTGGCTCATTTCTTTTATAAAGACTGTTTCGCTTGGACAAAAATTCTTGGTCAGCATTACCAGATAAAACACCTCCCTTAAACCCGAGTGAAGAGTACTCATCCGGTGAAAAAGACAAAGCTCCGCTTATATCAAAATGATCGTAAGATTGTTCTCTCTCGGTTATACTTGAGTTATTCCATTCCATATCATCTGTATCGCCGTATTCGTCGTTTCTAATATCCGAGTACCCACCGTCCCGGCTATGTGTTACACTGTTTAGCATTACACCAAATGAAATCATATTAGAGATTTTGTATCCGGAGAATACGGAAATTAGGTGGCCTTCGTTTATCATTTCGTCTTTTCCTGCATATCGATCTTCAATTGGAACTGCATCTGCTTTTTCTGCACGAGTGTTAAAAGCATCGTAGTAGATATTCTTAGAGTAAATAGAATAGGGCATCTCGTAGAATTTATCTTCGGTATAAATTAGTTGGTAGCTGCCTCCCAGGTAAAGTTCGTCAAACTCTTTACCAAATGGGTAAGTTATAACACCCAGAGAAACGATTGGCTCGGGTTCTTCGCGTGTTTCGGAAAACCATCTTCTATCAATACGTGGTGGCATGTAACTGCTGGCTAAATCATAGTATGCCGGTATGGTGTAAACTTGCAATAGCTCGGGCTTGGTTCTATCGCCTCTAAAATCCAGGTGGAAATAAATCTCTTTATCTCCTATATCCGGAATGTTGGCCGGGTTAATATATGTGTTGAGGAATGGATCGTCAATCAAACCCGGGGCAGCGTCTTTGAATTTATATATCCCAAAGGTATTTAAAAAGTGACTATTAAAATAAAGTGTAGACTGTTCGAAACTCTGCTCGGTTGTTCGTTCGCCGAAATATTGTGCTGTTAATGAGCTAAATGTAAACAAGAATAAACCGATTATTTTTTTCATTTGGTGCCTCTGCTATTAGATAAAACAATACAGATTCTCAATAGTAATGCCATGGAATTATGTGGTTTAGAAGTGATAATGGAATGTTTTTGAAATAATAATTATCAGATTTCTGACGCATGTTCGAAAATCTGATTTTTTGATGATTTAATTTCCCAAACGATTGAAATTGTTAATTAATAAGATTCATCTAATAGGTTTAGAGGGTGTGTGAAAATAGAGTTTCAAGCGAATTTTGGTTACGAATTTAAACTGAAAATGAAACAATCTTCGTTAAAAAAACTATCACAACCCTCTTTACCAATTGGGGAAGTAGCCCTGAGGTTGTTTTTATAACCGGTTTACCGGCTTATGATAGTCAGGCAAAGTGTGCATTGCAGCTATCTAAAGGGGATGCACAAGGTATCTGCCGAGTTATGCAAATAATTTTAAAAACTAATTAATTTATTAATAAGTATTACTCAACTGTTTAATCAAAAAAGTTTAGGAAACAGGGCAACAATAACATATGTTCGCGAGTCTAAATCTTTACGAAAAACATGAATAGGAGAAAAATGAGAAGATTTTCTACAATTTTTGTTCTGATATTTTTTGCAATCCAACTAAATCTGCTCTCCTCAGGTAAAGAAATTTCGCGATCAAAAAAAGTTACTGCTTTCAAACTTTCCGAAAAGATTGAATTCGACGGGAAGCTCACAGAATCATTTTATAAAATGAAACCTGTGGGAGGGTTTATTCAACGAGATCCAAACGAAGGCGAAGCAGCATCTGAAAGTACGAATGTTTGGGTAACGTTCGACGAATCTTACATATATGTTTCGGCCAGAATGTATGATTCCGAACCGCACACTATCGACGCAAGTTTGATGCGGCGCGATAATATGGTTACCTCCGACTGGTTCTTTGTGTACCTCGATCCTTACCTTGACCGGCGAACCGGTTACTACTTCGCAGTTAATCCCGGCGGATCGTTAGCAGACGGTACTTTATTTAACGACAGTTGGGACAACGATTCATGGGATGGAATATGGCAAGCAAAAACCAGCATTGACAGTGAAGGCTGGACAATGGAGATGAGAATTCCCTTCTCGCAGCTTCGCTTTAATGAATCGCCGGATATGAAATGGGGCATCAACTTTAACCGTGATATCAAGCGAAAAAACGAAATGACGTATTTCGTTATGGTGCCCAAGGCAGAGAGCGGTTTTGTTTCACATTTTGCTACGCTCGAAGGTCTCGAAGGTATAAAATCAAAACAGCGTTTCGAGATGCTGCCTTACATTGTTCAAAAAGCGCAGTATCTTGTTCATGATGCTGATGATCCTTTTTACGACGGTAATCAATATAAAACCGCTTTGGGTGCAGACTTTAAAGTGGGTATTGGAAGTAACTTTAATTTGGACGCAACGATTAATCCCGATTTTGGACAAGTGGAAGTTGACCCGGCGGTAGTGAATCTTTCAGCTTTTGAAACATTCTTCCAGGAAAAAAGACCTTTCTTTATTGAAGGTGCAAACATACTTCGATTCGGCAACATCGGTGTGAATAATAACTGGGGATTCAATATGGGTGATCCGACGTTATTTTATTCACGCAGAATCGGCAGGCGGCCGCAAGGCGATATATCGGATAATGATTTCGCAGATGTTCCGAATGAAACGCGTATTCTCGGTGCGGCAAAGCTAACCGGTAAGTTTAACGAGTCCCTCTCGCTTGGAGCAGTAAGCGCCGTAACCGAAAGAACTTTTGCAACGCTGAAATACGAAGGAAGGGAGTTCGAAGAACAGGTTGAACCGCTTTCCCACTACGGGGTATTAAGGGTAAAAAAAGAATTTAACGAAGGAAAGTCGGCGCTTGGTATGATATTCACCTCTGTTAACAGGCAGCTTGGCGATAAGAATTTGAGATCGAAACTCGTTAACCAGGCATATAATTTCGGAGTCGACGGCTTCTATACTCTTGACGACGATGAAACTTATGTAATCAAGGCATACGCGGTAGGTTCATATATACAAGGATCAAAAGAAGCGCTGCAAAGAAAACAGGAAAGACCTTACAGGTATTACCAGCGACCGGACGCCGATCATTTCGATTACGATCCCAACAGGACTTCGCTTACAGGTTTGTATTCGCGTGTAATGCTTAATAAGCAAAAGGGCAATTTTTATATTAATACAGCTTTAGGTGTAATTACGCCGGGTTTCGAACATAATGATCTCGGGTTCCAGTGGAATGCAGACAAACTAAACGGACACATGGTACTTGGTTACAGGTTCTATGAGCCTTACGGCGGCATATTCAGAAGAAGCTGGCATTATATGGCTCACTTTAGATCGTACGATTTGGGAGGAGACAATATTAACAACGGTATAATGATCTTTAACAATTGGCAGTTCGAGAATTATTATTGGTTTGGGTTACGTGCAAGTTACAACTTTGAAGAGTTTACACGAACATTGACCCGCGGCGGGCCGATGGCGAAAAATCCTTCTGAATTCTGGATTGGAGTTGATGCAAGTTCCGATGACAAACAGGAATTTGTAGGCTCGGTTGAAGGCGATTACTGGCGCGATAAAACCGGCGGACACGGCTACGAAGTTGGATTCGACCTTGAATGGAAACCTAATACACAGCTCAATGTTAGCTTCGGCCCGTTTTACGAAAAGAATACAAACAAGCGTCAATGGGTTGATTCATTTGAAGATAACCTGGCAACGGCAACATTCGGTTCCCGTTATGTATTCGGTGAAATAGAACATGAAACAGTGGGGGGAAACATCCGGCTCAACTGGACTTTTACACCGCAGTTAAGCTTACAATTATTTATCCAACCGCTTTTCTCCGCCGGCAATTACAGCAACTTCAAAGAATTGCAACGACCTCGCTCGCTCGACTATCTTACTTACGGCAATGGCGGTACAACAATAAGCTATTCAACTGAGGATGAAGAGTACACCGTTGATCCCGACGGTACGGGCGATGCAGATTCATTCACGTTTGAGAATCCTGACTTCAACTTCAAGTCGCTTAGGGGTAACATGGTACTGCGTTACGAGGTGCTTCCGGGATCAGTATTCTATTTTGTGTGGACCCATGATAAAACGAACCTTGATAACCCGGGAGATTTCAGCATGCGACGGGATTTCAGAAACTTATGGAACGAGGAATCTAATGATATATTCCTGGTTAAGTTTTCTTATTGGTTCGACATGTAATAATATTTACATCCACTTCGCAACAGACCCCCATGCCGAATAATTTTTTTTGATCATGGGGGTTTGCTGTTTTATGGAATACATTGCCCCTTATTCTTCAGTAATTTACACGGTTGCTGATAAGCAAGAATTCTATTTCTCTAAATTCTACCTCCAACCTCAGAATCTACTCCTGCTCAAGCAGCTTTTCAATCATATCCATTACGTTGTTGGCTTTTTCCATTGTAAGTTCAAAAGCCTCTGACGAAAGCGGATCAAGTCCCGCGGAAGCGATAAGGTTCAAAGGGTAATCCGAGCTTCCGCCTTTTAATATGTTGTAATATTTATCGACCGCCGGCTGACCTTCATTAATTATTTTTTCAGCGAACGCAGTTGCATAAATAAGCGATGTAGCATACTGATAAACATAGTAGTTATAACCGATAAAATGCGGGATGTACGCCCACTCGTATTGAATGTAAGGATCAACAACGCAAACGCCGTCATCATGCCCGTAGTATTTTTTGACAATATTGTAATAAATATTACTCATTATTTCACCGTTTAGCGGCTGCCCGGCTTCAACTCGCTTGTGAAGCTCCCACTCGAATTCCGCGAATGATACCTGACGGAAAATTGTAGTACGAACCATTTCCAGGAAACTTGCAAGCAGGAATATTTTTTCATCTTTGCTTTTTACTGTTTCGAGCAGCTTATTGTTGAGCAAGTTTTCGTTACATGTTGACGCGATTTCGGCAACATATGTTGAGTACGTTGAATATTGGAAAGGCTGATTCTTATTAGAGAAATACGAATGCATAGTATGACCCAGCTCATGCGTAAGGGTTGAAAGCGAGTTATAGTCGTCGTTCCAGTTCATTAAGATATAGGGGTGTACATCGTAAGCCGCACCTGAAGAGTATGCTCCGCTGCGTTTACCTTTGTTCGGGTAGTAATCGATCCACCTGTCGTTAAGAGCTTTATCAACTGTAGTTACATACTCTTCGCCCATTGGTTTAAGCGAAGTTAAAATTAGTTCTTTTGCTTCTTCAAGTTCAAACTTCATATCAACGGCTTCAACCATTGACGTATATAAATCGTAATAGTGTAGTTCATCGTAACCCAACATTTTCTTTTTTAGTTCGAGGAATCTATGCAACGTTGGTAATGAATTATGAATTTCCGTTATTAAGTTTTCATAAACCGAGGTAGGAATGTTGAAATTATCGAGGCTGCCCGCCAATGTTGATTCATAGTTACGGTTCTTAGCGTAAACCCAGTCTGCTCTGCATTTACCGGCAAGGTTAAGCCCTATCGTATTTTTGAACATGCCGTAATTTTCGAAGAAAGCTTTAAATACTTTTGCACGGTCATCACGGTTTTCTGCTGTTCTGTGGCGAACAAAGTTTGAGCTTGTTAACTCAACTGTCTCACCATTTGAAAGTGTAATTTCTGCAAAAGGTAATTCTGCATTATTGAAAGTACTGTAAACGTTGCTCATTGTTCCTGTAACTTGCCCAAAGCTTGCCAGTATTTGTTCTTCTCTTTCATTCAATGTATGATCACGAAGTCTTTGAATGTCGTCTATAGCAAATCGAAAATCTTCCAGCTCCGGTTTGTCTTTGTAAAATTGCTCAATTTTTTCCGGATCAATTTTAAGAATTTCCGGGTTGATGAATGAAACAGTCTCTCCGAATTTTGTTCCCAAAGCGGAAGCTTCCTGCTGTAACGATTCGTTTTCGCTGATATTCAAATCCTGGTCTTTCAATCGCGCAGAATAAATAGTGAGCCTGTAAAAATCTTTCAGCAAGTCATAAGATTCCTTCATTGTGTAATATAAATTTTCTGCACTTTCGCCGAGCTTACCCCTGTATTTTACAACTTTGGGCAGCCTGGCTTCAATTTCTTCCTTGGCCTTTTTCCAATCATCTTTTGAGGCATACAAATCGGTTAAATCCCACTTGTACTTGTCTTCAATGTCGATACGGTCTTTTACTTGCGATGTTGTTAAAGTGGTAAAGAAAAAGGAAAGAACTAAAAATAGCAGTACGTTTTTTTTGGTCATAAATTTACCCCCTGGTTAGTAAATTATTGTTAGTAGTTATGAAACAAAAATAAGTAATTGTCTGAGTAAGTCCCACTTGTCTTGAATTTCATTAAGACGAAATGACCCAAGTTTTGTTTGAAAAACGATAACCAAAGCCAAAGTGTTTCGATAATAACAAAGCAGTGAATAATCCTGATTTTACGTGCTTGAACAGATCGCAAAAATTATTTTATCCCTGCAATTAAATGGAAAATCAGGCATATACTTATTACTTGGGATTAATTTAGTTCACTGATTCCCGGAAGAATTATAAATTAGTAAATCAAATCTAACTTAAATTTATTGAGTGCCTAATGAAAGAGAAAATAGCAATTATCATTATTCTGTTATCCGGCAGAATGTTTGTCCAATCCAACGATTTCAATTTGTTTATGAAATGGTTCGAAGGCGAGTTCGACAACTACGCTCAGTACGAGGAAGACATTTATGATTCAGTTGATTACCCGCATGAAAGAATTCATTCTATCTTTAAACGCGTTGATTTGCCTGACTTTGGCGATGCGTCTTTCTATGTAGAGCAATATATGAAAGGCGATCCTTCAATGGTATACCGGCAGAGAATTTACGGGTTCACTGAAAACGGAAAAGGGGAAATAGTTTTATCAATATACTCATTCCCCGACGCCCGCAAATATTTGCATGCTCATCAGAACATCGACACATTGGAGAACATCAAATATGAAGATATGAATAAGTTTGAAGGCTGTGAAGTATATTGGAAACGAATGGGGGATGCGTTCCACGGAAAAAGCGGTGAGGGCGGGTGTACATTCAAGTCATCGCGTTCCGGTAAAATGTTAACAATGACGGATGATCTTGTTCTTACAGAGGACGGGCTCAAACTACTTGAAAATGCTTATGATGCCGAGGGTAATTTTGTCTTTGGTCACCAGGGGAATGTGCATTATGATTTGAAAAAGTGTCGCTTTTTTAAAGGCTGGGCTGCGATGAAGAATGATGAAGACAAATGGATGCTTGCGCGAATTCCACGAATCCACGACCAGGGTGAAAGAGTGGCTTTAATTACTGCAGAGGGCGATTTACTGGGGTATGATGTGCAATTGGCGCAATTAACTTACGCCGGTTCAAATACTCCTGTGTTTAAAATGTCTATTCATGAAATTGGAGAAAAGAAATCAAAGTTTTACATCTGGACTGAACCGAATGGCAAACGGATTGGCGCTAATGTAAAGTGGATACAAGCCGGGTTTACGCTGCTGGAGGAATGAATATCATTTTACTTTTTAAACATCTTTAAACCACTATGTTCACTAAGTATGCACAATGCACACAAAGAAAACTAATACAGAATTTTTTGTGATCTTCGAGAAATCTTTGCGCACATTGTGGTTAATAAAATAATAGCTAAGATTGTAATTCACTTTTGATATCAATAACAGAATCGAGTTTCGGATTAAATAATAACAATATGTTATACGTTCTTTCTTGTATCCTCACTATTTTAATTGCTTTCTTTTAACATGTCTGCAATTATTGGTCGTGTCTTTTCTATATAATCGTAATCGAATTTAACGCCAATTGGTGCCAACCCTTTTGCCAACTGATCATAAACAGGTTTAATATATTTAAAAGGTACTTGTGCAATCTGCAAAGCTGTTTTTCCGTCCGGATTGGTAATTGATTTATCAGCGCCTTTTTCCAATAATTCTTTGACAATATCAACCCGGCAAAAAACTGTTGCCGTTATTAAAGGGGTTGATCCTTCGTTGTTTTTCTGGTTGATATCTGCTCCGGCTTTAATAAGTTCATTCGCAACATCCGTATGATTGAAGACGATAGATGTAATCAAAGGACTCGAACCCTTCATAGGTTCTTTGGCATTTAAGTAAGTTCCTGCAGCAATATGTAATTTAATTTGTTCAAGGTTACCTGTAGCTGCTGCTGCAAAAATCTCGACACTTGGTTTAGCAGGTGTGTTGTTCTCATTTTCTTGCGCTAGAATGCCGAACGATAATAATAATACTAATGCTAGGATTAACTTGTTCATTTTCCTTTCCTTATTAAATTGGATTATGTATTCCAAACTAATATATCACTGTTGAGCAATTAAGCTCGAATCGGTGAACAGTAGAAATATATCGGTGGATGACTGAATATTTTGCTTCGGTTAACAATTGATAAGCGCCGCCAGGATCAAGGGACTGTAAATACTATCGCCATTGCATTAATCTCACGACGTTTAATGTCTTTAAGAACCTCTTTCAGTGCGAACGAATTGCCATGTACGTCGGCTATTGCGGCAACTTGTAGATGCTAATCGATCACAATTAAACTACTTTTCTCCAACCGACGTAAAGTGAATTATCATGAACTTGTCCAACTCCCAAGAACTGCAATTTCCCATTGTTCGACCATTCCACCACATAATGTGAATCTTGCTTCACAACTTTCATATCAAAATGCAGGTATGGTTTCTTGTCCTCATCGAAGTAAGTTACCTTGTAATCCCCCTCATAAGATGAAATTTTTTCACTTTCCGTAATACCGGTTCCCAAGTACACTGTATCACCAACTGCATATATCCATTCCGAATCCAATGAATTGCTTTCCGAATTAATCCAGTATTTTACAATGCCTATATCGTTCATTTTTAACCTCGCGCTTTTGTGATTATTATTGTAATACCAACAACTATAAATATTATCCCCGTTATAGTGGATTATAAATTTGCCGAACTATTTATTTATTTGAATCGCTCAGAGATCTTGGTTCCAGTTCCAATTTTGTTCCCCCTTTAGAACTTTATTTGAATCGTTTAATAGACGAAGGGAATGAATTTTTTAGTTCTGCTTTCGTAGTCTAAAAACTCAGCGCCATATTTATTTTTTAAGTGATCATGCATTTTGGGTGTTTGCAAAAATATGAGGTTAAGTATTATAGCAAGCACGGGAAGGAAACTTATAACATTTTGGGTAACTACTGCAAACCCGATAAACATTATGCTATCTCCAAAGTAATTGATGTGCATTGCATAACGAAACAATCCGCCTGTGTAAATACGTCCCTTATTTTCAGACCGCTGTTTCCATACGTTACGCTGATAATCTGAAAAAGAATTAATTACTGAACCGATTGAGAACAAAACAATTCCAATTATATCCCAGAAGATATTGGCGGAGAGTATTTGTGTTCCCCAGGTTGTAAATCCGTAAACCATGCCGCCATAACCAATACCGACTGCAATACCTTCGAACCAGCTAACTTTTCTTTTAATAAATCCAAAGAGACTCCATACCAGGCGAAACCAAAAAATTACGGCGCATCCAATTAAAGACCAATTATGAAACGAATTAAAATCTGCGCCAAATTCTATTTGTCTAATTCCAATTATAACTCCAACCAGCGTCAATAGCGCTAACGCTGATTTAGATCCCAATGAAGGGGAGTTGCCATCTTTGAATGCCATTTTATAAGCTCCAATTTATTTGCGCTTTTTCGCTAACTTATTCCAATCGAAATTAAATACTACGTCAGAATTCCTTAATCATTTCATATTGATCAACCGGGTTTTCAAATCCCAACTTTACCAATATAGGATTTAAGATATCTTCTTCCATAAGATTATTAATACTTACTTTCGGTCTGATGGGATTAATATTTTCAAACAAATTGCCGATCATGCAATCAACCAATTCAGCGTAATACTTATGCCGCGGAGTTAAACCTATAGCTGTAATCCAACAGAGTGCATGTGTATAAGTAATGAATCCGATACATTCATTTTCTTTAAATGCGGCCTGTATAATAACGTCTTCCGCAACAGCTCTTAATCCGGTGAACATATGTTCCCAGCTAATAGGATGA
Organism: Melioribacteraceae bacterium; assembly: GCA_028280855.1. Classification (GTDB taxonomy): domain Bacteria; phylum Bacteroidota; class Ignavibacteria; order Ignavibacteriales; family Melioribacteraceae; genus PGYT01. The sequence goes on along the minus strand of JANQLA010000141.1, from coordinate 3,460 downwards.
TTGATAAAGTTCCAATACTTTTCTAATTCATTTACCTTGATCGAATTAATTTTGATGCCGGGAATTTCTTTCGTAGTTCCTTTATAATCATCAATGGCAATTTCGTAACACTTAAAGTTGCGTGATATTGAAAATCCTTCTTTTTCGTAAGCACGAATTGCAGCTGTATTGGGCTGTAAAACCTCCAACATAAATTTCTTTATACCCCGTCGCTTTAATTCTTCAACAGCCTTATCGAACATTTTGCCGGCTAATCCCTGTCCCCGGTAATACTTTATCACACCCGTTCCGCCATCGAATGCGGTTAAGTCGTTGTTAATATAGTCCACACCCACATTTAAGAAGCCGACCATTTTATTTCCATCGAAAGCACCAACGGAACAAGTTGGATCATTCCTGCAAATCGCGTTTCTGTGTTTCATTGCTTCAATCGTCATGTAAGTCATATCCAACTGGTAATCCGCAAAAGACTCCTGCATGCATTGCTGAACTTCTTCAATTGATACATCAGTTAAATATCTAAATTCTATATCCATCTTTATCTCTTCATTTATAATGTTCTTAGTGAGACTTTTTTTACTGCCATACTTAAATATTTAATACCAGACTTGATGGGTTCTTGTATTACTTCCCACCAGGCATTTTTAACAACATTTTCTAATTCCCTGAAAGAAGGTATCCAGAGCCAGGGTTCGTTTCTTTTCGTTAAACTCCAAAGCAAAAACTTCTTTTTCCAATTTAATTTATCAGGACCGTAATCAGCATTGCTAATAAAGGTGTAAGCAAACTTCGATTCTTTGCCAACGATTTTGCTTACTCTGTTAAATGAATCAATTGCACTTTGCATTGGCGAATACATTAAAAGTCCTTCACAAATTACAATAGTTTTCTTGCTGCTATCCCAAAATTTATTTTCAGACAAAACATCCACCAGGTTTTCCTTGGCTAAATCACTTTTAATATTATGATGATTTAATTCGCAATCCATTGTGCTTAGGCCTTTTATTTTATTGGTCATTGTTAACGGTTCATCAATCTCAAAGAATTCAACTTGCGGATGTTTCTTTGATAAACGATAGCATAACAAATCAAATCCAGCGCCAAAACAAGCGCCTGATTTATACCATCCTTGATTGCTTTTTCAATTTCATTTTCAAAGAATGCTTTTCTTCTAGCAAACGCATGAAATTGACCTGGAGTAAGTTTATCGAAAAACTTGTATATAGATACTATTTTCGGTTTGCAGTGAGACTTAATATGCTTTTGATAATTGTCCTCAGTATTTGATAATAATTTGAGAGTATCATCAACTAACCCTTCAGGCATTATATTCTGTACTTCCGGTTCGTGTTGTCGCGCAATAATATTTAACGCTACCTTTGCAGCAGTGTCACTTGGTTTCGTTTTCATTTTAGTTTATTAATCTCATCATCTACACAGTAATCTTTCTACCTATGTAAAACACATAGCTATAATAGTCTTTGTATTTACGGTATAATTCAGCTTCATGACGCTGATTTGCAACAAATCCTTCAACAGCTTCATTCCCAGCATTTTCTTCAAGGAATCTTTTCTGTACCTCTACTTGAGGTAAATGAAAGTTCTCTATCCAGCAATTTTCCGGCAGAATAAAGGTTGCGATTGGGACATAACCGGCTTTTTGCATCTGCGAAACCTTATTTGGAATAGTGTCTATTCCCGGATAAGCTTCATTCCAGAATTCTTCTATTTCAGCAGGACGTTCATCGGTAAACCATGATACTTCTGTAACAGCGACATAACCTCCGGTTTTCAGAAATTTTCGCCATTCCTTAAGACCTCGTTCAAAGCCAATATTGTAGATTGCTCCTTCCGACCAAATCAAGTCTAATTCTTCTTCCTGAAAAGAAAGATTATCCATTGATTCAACAATGCCTTTTACTCTATTTTGAAGATTTAATTTTTTTGCATTCTGATTGAATAGGTCAATAAAGGTAGGAAACAGATCAATACCAATGATGTTTCCCGGCGTATTCTCTGCCAACACCATTGTTTGTCCACCCGATCCACTGCCAATATCAGCAATAAGTGAGTTCTCATTAAGATTTTCGATAAAACTCAATGCTTTAATTGTTATTTCAGGGCTGCCTGGGCCTTGTCTTTCTACATTTGCGAAATAGTCTACGATTAATTGTAAGTCGAATTCATGTATTGATTTATTTTTATCAGTCATTTCTTTTTCCCTAATTCTTAAAATTTGTTTTGAAGTACTCGCCACATTATGCGACCCTTAATTAAGTGCGGAACATCCCATTTTTTTCGAGTACATAAATAATAGTCCGCAGCATGAGCAACGAACGTTATTGCATTTGTCATATTTGTAGCTACCTCAGTTTCTCTCATTTCATCAGTACCTTCTTCAGAAATACTGACATAATCAAAATTTAATGAATAACTTGATTCATTTACACCTGTTGAATCCATGTCTGAATACCAGTTACCGATTACATATCCGGGTATGTATAAAACTGCACTGAACTCGTGAGTAATCGGATCATGTTTTACCGAATACCAATAAGTATTTTCAGTTAACCCAAAGATGCTTGAGGCAGATGTTTTCTCAAGGAATAAAACATTCCTCTCGTTTGTTCCACCTCTTTTATATAACAACTCATAATTTTCAGTCCATCCTTGTATCCAACGTTCCTCTTCTTCCCCGCCCATAAGTGAGAACGCCATATCAACATTATCTCCACATGTCCTGGAATGGACAGCTGATTTTGAAACCGCATTGAAATTCTCGAAGGAGTTAAGATACTTTTCATCAATTGATTTTGATTCACCAAACAGCAAGCCTAAATAGTTCCTAGAATTCTCCGTTATTTCTTCTAAACGTTTGTCATCAATTGGATCATTATAAAGAGAAGTTATAATTAGCTTATCTTCCTGAAGGTCTAAAATAAACTGAGTTCCCACATAACCCGTAATGTTATCAGTTTTGAAATCTTCCGAATACTCAGCAGCAATCCAAGTTGTGTTTACACCATTGAAACCAAAAATATAATTAGAGGAGAAATTATCAGTAAACACACAGAAGTTAGTATCTGTGCCGGTCTTTTGACTTAGCAGTTTGATTTCAGGACCGTCCAGATGTGAATACATTTCCAACGGCTGAAATTGATCAGTTGCTAATTTTGTCTGATAATTTAATTCGATCCTGTGATTTCTTTTCCAGAATTCATCTTCTTCAAATTCTTCATTATAAATGGTGTCAAGAGAACTGCAGCCCAGTGTGATTAAAAATATGAATGCAGTAACTAAAATCCATTTAATCTCTTTTGTCATTTTCAAATCCGACTAATTATTAAAATTGATCCGTGAATGTGCAATTTCTTTGCCAATTGTTAAGTTGTTGTTTTATAATGACTTAGATATAAGGGACAATGTAGGCTACCATATATGGTGATGATATAGCATTAAA
>JANQLA010000072.1 GCA_028280855.1 Melioribacteraceae bacterium | reverse complement strand
GCGGCGTAAACAAAAAGGTTGAAGCCGCCATCAAAAACATAAAAGAGTCCAAAGCAGACAGGGAGATTGTAAAGAAAGAACGCGAAAACATTAAGGCAGTAAAATCCAAAGCTGCGAAGTTAGTTGAACCACAGGCAAAAGACAACGGGTCCTATAAAAGAAATGAACCATTCAAAGTAGGCGATAACGTTAAAATCATCGATACGGAAACTTCGGGAAAACTAATTGAAATTGATAAGGATAAAGCAGTAATTTTAGCCGGAGCTATAAAAGTAAGGTCAAAACTAAACAGGCTTGAGCATGCAAAAGTAAAAGAGGTCGATAAGCAGGCGACGGTATCATACTATTCTGCTAACAATTCTTTGAGCGGGTTAAGGCTTGATATAAGAGGAAGAAAGCCGGAAGAGGTTCAGCTTGAGGTTATTAAATATCTTGATGATGCATATCAAAGTTCTGTTCAGAGTGTTGAAATACTGCACGGCAAAGGCACGGGTGTGTTAAAACAAGCTGTGCACGATATACTTGATAAACACGAAGCGGTAAAAAGTTTTAACTTTGCTAAAGTTGAATTCGGCGGTGAAGGTATTACAATAGTTGAAATTAAATAGCATTATATGTTTGAAAAAATCTTAATTGCCAACAGGGGCGAAATAGCTGTTCGTATAATCCGGGCTTGCAAAGAGCTGGGAATAAAGGTATGTACAATTCATTCACACAAGGAAACGACTTCGCCGCATGTATACTTGGCCGACGAATCTTACCTTGTAGAATCCAACTATCCTATCGAGGCATATTTAAACATCGATAGAATTATTGAGGTTGCAGAAAAGAATGAAGTCGACGCAATTCACCCGGGCTACGGGTTTTTATCGGAAAATGCAGAGTTTATCAATGCTCTTTCTAAAACTAGTATCACTTTTATAGGACCTGATGCCGGTACCGTAGAAATGATGGGTAATAAAGTTGAGGCGAGGAAGTTTGTACAATCTATAGACGTGCCCGTTATCCCCGGTTCTGTTTTACCTTGTCGCACTGTTGAAGAAGTGATTGAAGAATCACGTTCGATTGGCTACCCGGTAATGTTAAAAGCTTCAGCAGGCGGTGGTGGTAAAGGAATGCGCGTTGTTTACAGGGAGCAGGAAATTGAGCGTGCCTTTGTGCAGGCAAGCGAAGAAGCGCAAAATGCATTCGGTGATGGCAGCATGTACGTTGAAAAATTTCTTGAATCGCCGCGGCACATCGAGGTGCAAGTTATTGGTGATCATCATGGCAGCTACGTTCACTTATTTGAACGCGAATGTTCCGTACAGCGCCGTCATCAAAAAATTATTGAAGAAGCTCCTGCTAATCTTAATTCTGACTTAAAAAACGAAATATACAATGCAGGAATTAGCATTGCTAAATCTTGCGGTTATAAGAACGCCGGAACAATTGAGTTTCTTGTTCAAGGAGATGATTTTTATTTTCTCGAAGCAAATACAAGATTGCAAGTTGAACACCCCGTTACAGAAGGCATAACCGGGATAGATATTGTTAAAGAGCAGATTAGTATCGCTTCGGGAGCAATGCTTTCGATTAAACAGGATGATATAACATGTACGGGACACTCCATAGAATGTAGAATAAATTCCGAGGATCCGTTTAACAGCTTCTTTCCTTCGATAGGCCGGATAACATACTATTCGATTCCCGCAGGCAACGGGATCAGGGTTGATTCGGGCGTTAAACAAGACTCAAAAATATCAACAGATTTTGATCCGCTCATGGCAAAGCTAATTTGTACAGGTAATACTCGTGATGAAGCAATTGAGCGGATGAAAATAGCGTTAAAAACTTATCGAATTAGCGGTGTACTTACAAATATTCCTTTCCACTTGCAGATATTAAATAGTAATGAATTTAGCAATGCTACTTACAATATTGATTTTATTGGAGAAAACGTTATCTCATTATTGGACAATATTCAGAATGATGATTCACAAAGTTCTAAAATTGCCGCTGTTCTGGGCGCCTTTCAAAAAAGTTCTGAAGAGTCACTGAAGGTTATCAGGCATTCAAATACTATGTGGGGTAGGAATGGCTAAGTACTTTTGTGCGGTTAATAAAAACAACTACGAGACGCAGAAGCTCGTGGACTCGAAATACAAATTAGCGGGCATTGATAGCGAGTTTAATGTTACTTATGTAAATGATTCTCTTTACATGGTTGAATTAGAGGGACGTTTTGTTGAATGCCTTTTTGTCAAAAACGAGGCTGAACATAATATTTATTTGATAGAGGGCAATTACTACAAAGTAAAAGTTAAAACCGAACTTGAACAAATTGCCGAGAAATTTTTAAGCAACAACTCTTCCGATACGATTAAAAGTGTTCAAGCTCCAATGCCTGGTTTACTTACTAAAATATTCGTAAATGTAGGAGATAAAATATCCATAGGCGATGCGTTATTTGAACTTGAAGCCATGAAAATGAAAAACGTTGTAAAGTCGGATGTTGAGGGACAGGTTTCAGAAATTAGTTCTGCTGAAAGTAGCTCGGTGGAAAAAGGAGCGGTAATTATTACTATCGGTTCGTAACATTTTTTGTTTTTTTACTTTCCAAATAATTATATTCATCAGATCAAAAACAATTTTAGGGTAAAGATCTATCCGACTGTTTGTTAAAAATCTTTCCGGTAAAAATTATTTTTGTAAATGTGATTCAGACCATTCTATCGGAAGATTCTTATTAACATTTTCATTGATAAACCCCCAACAACAATAAGGAGAGTAAGGGATGAAAAAACTTCTAACGATTGTTTCAATATTATTTTTTATGTTAAGTTCAGTTTATGGCAGCGGTTTTCAGATAAACGAACATGGTGCAAAGGCAATGGCTATGGCAGGCGCCTTTACAGGTTTAGCTAATGATGCTTCCGCTGTTTATTTTAACCCAGCAGCGCTTACATTTTTGAATGGTACAAGGCTATCTCTAGGTGCTTCTTACATCAGGCCTTCATCAACATTTACAGGACCCGCTCCGTCAACAACAGAATCCGATCTTAAAAATCGTTTCTTCACTCCAATTAACTTATACTTTACTCACAAAATTAACGATAAGCTGGCAGTGGGCTTAGGTGTAAACAACCCGTTCGGATTAGGAACCGAATGGGAAGAAGATTGGCTTGGTCGATACAACGCGGTTCAAACTGAAATCAGAACTTTTGATATAACTCCTGTTATAGCTTACAAGTTATCTGACCAGTTTTCAATTTCCGTTGGCGCCAGGATAATGTATGCTGATGTTTT
>JANQLA010000050.1 GCA_028280855.1 Melioribacteraceae bacterium | reverse complement strand
TATTTACGAATAGAAACTCAACGTCTTCTGCTGCGCTGTATTTATCAACTGCTTTTTGCATTCCGGGGAATGATACTCTGCACGGCCCGCACCATGTAGCCCAAAAATCGACGACTACGGTTTTTCCCTTAAAGTCGGCTAGCGATACTTCTTTGCCGTCCATATTTGTTAATGTAAATTGAGGCGCAGGTTCATTGATTATTTTTGCGGTTAATTTTTCAATTGTTTCTGCCAGAGCTTGTTTTTCGAGATCAGCCAACAAGACATCAAATCCTTCTTCGCTGCCGTTATGTTCAACGTAGACATCTTTTAACAAACTCTTCATTTCGCTGTTGGATTTACCAGCCGAAACAAACTCTTTTAATTTAGTCAGACACTCTTCAACTTTATCATTTGCCCACATTGCATTGGCATATGTTAGATTTGCATTAATATCTTTGGCTTCAGTTAACTGATACGATTTTTCAGCGCTTACTAATGCTTCCTCATTTAAATTACTTGCTAATTGAGACTCCGCCAAGTAATTAAGGCTTCTACCAAGATTAGCCTTAAGAGATTTTTTCCAATCCGCTGTAGTCATAAACTTGGGCTGCTCATCACTAGGTGAATTATGTTCCTTTTCACTAAGCTCAGTATAAATTTTTGATAGTTCTAACGCATTATAATGATCTTCGTTCGCGAGGCAGTACTCTATTATTTGCTTGAAAATATATGGATCAGGGCGTGCCGGATTTTCTTTAATTACCGATATAGCTTCATCAACTTTGTTGGCTTTTCGAAATTCTTCCAGAGTCCAATAAAATAAGTTTTTCGTAAAATCGCTTTCTGGGAATTTCTTTTCAAAATCACGTGTCATCTCCAATTTTTTAACTAGGTCGGTCTCACGTCTTACTTTACCGAACTCTTCTCCCTGAGCAACCTCATTTGTTGGAAATAGATTGTTAATAATTACTTCATATTCATCGCTTAAATCCTGGTTACCAATTCGTTGGCTCCATTGAACAATTGTTTGTAAAGTTTCTTCGGGTTTATTTTCCAGCTTTGTTAATTGATTTATCCCCTCGCCAATAATAGTTTCGCGGTTTTCAGTATCTGTTCTCCATACGGAATTAAAGTATATATCGGCATAGTCGGGCATTGAAGCGGGATGTTTTTCAAAAACTTTATCAAATATTTCGCGGGATTGTTCGCGGTTATCAATTCCGGCGTAGTAGCCCCAATCTGCCAAAGCAACGGCATAACCTGCTTCCGACATATCTGTAAGATTTATCCTATAGCCAATCTTGTTATTATCGGTTTTATCGGAATCCGTATCGCGAAAAGTTATCAACACTCCGAATGCATCGCCTGTCGGCTTAAACTTTGCCATAAAACCGTCGCCATCGCTTTTCATTATTAAACCGAGGGTTTCAATAAGTTTTTCGTTATATATGTAAGCCAACATCTCTATATTTTTAGAATCCTTTAAAGGCGTATCGGCGTTGGAATAGTAGACGGTTATTTCTTCACCGGTTTTTGGGGAAGCAGGGGATGTTTCAAATGTTTGCGTATATTCATGCTTGGTTGCGCAGCTAATTAATAGCACTAGTAGAATAGCGCCGGTAATTGCCGATAGGATTTTTTTCATCACTCACTCCATATTTTTTTGTGTAAAGAAAAATATGAAATTATAGGCGAGCAATGAAAGAGGAAAAGTTCTAATCCTTATTGTTCCTCAGATAATTTTAGGAGCAGCGTTTTTAGCGTATCCTGTTCATAAGAACTTAACCTGGTAAATTTATCTTTGATGTTTTCCGCATGATCCGGATAAACATCGTTAAAAAGCTCGAATCCGGCATCCGTTAATTCAATGATAATAGCACGCCTGTCCGTTGGTGAATTTGTGCGCCTGATGTAGCTCATTTTTTCCAATTGATCGAGCACCAAAGTCATATTACCGCCGTTATATACCATTGAGTTATTTAGCTCACCTATTTTCATCGATCCCAGATTTCCCAGTGTTTCAATAATGGAAAATTGCGGTAAGGTGAGTCCTAAAGTTTTTATTTTTTTTGAATTGAATTTGCTAAGCTGGTTGAAAACTTTTGCAAGTTTTTCCTACGTTTCCAGCGCCTTCTTTGATTCTTCCGATACTTTAATGGAGTTTTTCATTATGTATTTATCCTGCTTGAATTTTAGTAATTTTACTTAAAAAAGGATAATGAATCAAGTTAAAAGTGTTCGATTAAACTTTGATTTATTCGTATGAATTTAAATGTCAATTAGTTTGGCTGACTTGGTTCATCGAAAGGCTGGGATTGGCTAAAATCTGCTACAAAATTTTGTATGAATGAGTAATTTCCACAGCGGGTTTCAGCATAGCGGTTACCGCGCAATATTTCGTCATTGATAATTCAATAGCTCTTTCGATATCGTTTGTTTTTATATTGCTGCTTGTAAAAACGTATTCCAAATGTATTTTCGTGTAAACTTTAGGGTGATCTTCAGACATTTCAGCCTCGATATTAATCTCAAATCTTTCTACGGGTGCGCGTTTTTTAGCCAATATTGAGGCAACATCGCTACCTGTACATCCGCCTAAAGCCAGTAGTAAAAGCTCTTTTGGTCGCACAGCGGCATTATTGCCGCCAAAGTTCTCAGGGCCGTCCATCATTACCCAATGACCGGAATCCGATTTACCGGTGAATGTTATCCCTTCTACTCTTTTAATAGTTGCGGTTTTCCGTGACATAGTTATTTCCAATTTTTAGCGGTAAGATGAAATCCAACCTTTAAAGATTCAATTTATTTAAAAAAGCTTCTAATCAACTCAGAGCACCTTTCAATCTCGCATCCTATTGCTAAATGCCCGCAGTTGTTTTTTAATACGTGCAGCTCGTAGCCGTACTTTTCGGCAAACTCAATTGTATTGTGCGGGTGTACTAACCTGTCTGTATCTGAAACGATAAACATAATTTCGGTTGAGTTCCAGGGTAACGTTTTAATTCTGTCGTCCGTGTAGATACTATGCGATAACATCGCTTCGATCTGGCACTTATTGTTTGCCGCCGTAAATATTTTATTTGGTTCGGAGTCATATTTTTCAAGATGTAAATCGAAGTCTTCAAAGGATATCTTTTCATTTAAATAGTCGGGCGAACGAGCTGTAAGATCACTTATCATTTTTAGTGTTTTGCTGATCTGTTTTTCGGATGCGTTTAGTGATTCGTATGTCTCAATTACATTAAGCCGTAAATTCCACTGAAGCAAATCGTTCGTAGTCGGCTCCGGAGTGGAAACGTAAATTACTGCTTTCTCAATAAATGAAGGGTAAGCACAAACCCATTCAAAAACCTGCATTCCTCCCATGGACCCGCCAATTGCTCCATAAATTCCTTTTAGTCCGAAGTGAGATGAAAGCAAAATAAACTGCGACCTAACCATATCACTTATTGTAATAACAGGAAACGATTTTGCCCCTGCATAATTAGAAGGCGAGGAAGAAACTCCGTTGCCCAAAGCATCAATAGCTATTACGAAATATCTTGTGGTATCAACAAATCGTTCAGGCTTAATTAGCGATTTCAAATGCCCGGAAGTTCCCCCAAACCATGTGGGATAAATTATGACATTGCTTGAATCGGAGTTTAGTTTGCCTAATGTCCGGTACCCGATTTTGCAATTGTTAATCGTATCGCCCCCGGCAGTAGCAAATTTGTCAATGTAGTAAAACTTTTGCTGCGCGTGCAATTGTTTGCCGGTTAGTAATTGAAAAGCAATAGTAAATGTTATCAAAAATGAACGGAATAAGATTTTGGAAGTCATAAGTTTTTATTGACCGGTTATAATATTGATATGTAGATAAAAATTAGAGGGGCTACGAAAAGTAGCGAATCAAATCTGTCGAATATACCGCCATGCCCGGGAATGAGATTCGATGAATCTTTTACACCCGAATCACGTTTAATTAAGCTTTCGATAAGGTCGCCGATTTGTCCAACCGTTCCAATTACAATACCTACAAAAACAGCATCAAACAAAGTCAATGCATCAAGCAGAAGCTCGCGAAGAACAACCATTGTAATTACGGCAAAAATGAATCCTGCAACAGCGCCTTCCCAGCTTTTATTAGGGCTTACACGTGGAAACAATTTGTGCTTTCCTATTGCCGAGCCAATAAAGTATGCAGCAGAATCGCAAATCCAGATTGTTATAAATACCGATATCAGAAGAAATCCACCCTGGTTGTATGTCAGTTCGCTTTCGTTATAAAATTCTCTTATACCGACCAACGTTCCGCTGAACAGTCCTGTATAAAAAATGATAAGCAGAGAAGCGCCGATGTTAATAACAGCGGAACCTTTGTTGCGAAACAACTCAACCAACAGTACCAGCATAACGGCACCAATAATAAGCAGTTGAAAATCTATAATCGACCTATAAAAGTTAATGGCCAGAAGGATGGTTATAATCCCGATAGTAAAAGGCTGTGCAGCGGCGTTTTTGTTTTTCGCAAGCTGTATCAATTCGTAAGAGGCGATTAAGCCGATAGCCATTGCAAAAACCAGGAACGGAATTTGTCCGAAATATATCACGATTAAAATAACGGGAATTGTCAGAACAGAAACGAGAATTCTAAGCGTTCGGTTACCTAATGCCATTAAATAATTTATTCCTATTCTGATTTTGAGTTAATATCATTAATGATTTCGGTGGCGTCGCTTACATCCGTTTTTTTAACGAGAAGTTTAATAACAGCTAAATCGCCAACAGCGGGGTAGCTGCTGTCTTTTTGAGATAGAATCAATGCTTCGATATTTGCCCCCGCGAGGTTCGCTTTTAACATTTCCATTTCAATTTGATCGGATGAAGTATAGATCACGAGCCAATCCGAGTGATGAGTTAATTTACGTTCGAATTCATCGATAGCGACGAGACCAATTTTACAATCGGGGCAATTGATCACGGAGTCAACATATTCGTATTCACAATTTGGACATATCATGCGCGTTGGACCTCCTTATTTTTAAGGGTATTGTAATACTTTTTAACGTAATAAATAAAAGTGACAAACACACCAAGTAAAGCAAAAAAACTTATGAACTGACCGGAGAGGGCTTCCGATGAAAAAACGGCTGTTTCCATGAAATCCTTTTCACCGAAAATGAAGAAAGCCATTATAGCTACAAAATTATTAATAAAGTGCAAAAGCATTGCAATAAAAATTGAACCGCTCATGTAAGTAGAGTATCCCATGTATACTCCTAATATTATCAGAGCTATTAGACCATAAGGATTGAAATGATAGAAGCCAAAGAATACGGCAGTAATTAGTGCGGACACAAATGGGGTATATTTGAATTCAAAACTTCTCATTACAAAACCCCTGAAAAAAGTCTCTTCGCACACCGATGGTACAACGGAAACTATAAATATTATCAATGCTGCTTCAATCATTCCGTCGGCTCGTAATAACTCCAAATATGTTGCTTCGATAAATTCGTTAATCGAATCAAGAAATTCTTTTATTGTTGAAAAAAATCCAACTTGTT